>CAYZUW010000046.1:11423-16594 GCA_964481325.1 uncultured Saprospiraceae bacterium | reverse complement strand
TCATTATATTTTGTAGTAATACTTTTAGAAAATATCACAGGCTCGTTTAGTGTTCCATCAGACTTTTTGCTTGCAGACCATATGGTCATGAAGTTTTCGTTTGTCCATAAATCTTTAATTCCATTAGATAATTTGTTGTTATATCTGTTTGACACAAAGATGATATTATCTTCATAGTATGCGGGACTAAAATCTATTTTCTCAGAGTTTATTTCGCTAACATTTGTAACCTGCAATGTATTCTTTTTATTTGTGTTATATTCCATCACTAGGGGACTACTACGGTCTGTGTACATAGTATCACCTGTTATATTTTCATACATTAAAAAATATTGGTTGGCTAGTTCATCTTTTTCGTTACTTTGCAGAGCTTGTGCGTAGTATAAATAATGCAATGGATTTGTAGTTTCTTCTACAATAAGTTGAAACCAAAATTCTGCATTTTCTGTATCATGATTTAGCCGATAGCTATTTGCAATCTTTTCCTTATCGTCAAAAGATGTTTGTGCAGAATTTTCCAAAAGAGGGATGGAAGCCTTGTATCCGTGCTTATGATAAATGCTTAAAGCTGCTTTCTTGTTTTGTGCAATAGCACATCCTGATATCAGAAGAATAAAGAATGAGATTATTTTTATTTTAATATGTTTCATAATCTAAATTATAATAGTTTAAAAGAATCTAGGATTTGTAAGATTTGTATGATCTGACTTTAGGCAATAATCTAATACCACTTCAAATGTGCCGTTAGTAGTATCTCTAATTTTTCCTAAAGAATAGTCGTAAGCAAAACCAACACGAATTCGTCTATTGGCTTGCAGTTGTAACACTAGATCTATAGACTCTCCAAGACTGCCGCCAAATCCACCAAGACGATAGGTCAAACCTGCCCAAAATGTATCATAAAAAATGACACTTGTATGAAGGTCTAGGTCAATAGGAGCATCGTCCACATAACTTACAAGTAAAGATGGTTTTAATTTGAGTGCATCATTTAGCGTAAAAATAGCACCTGCCATTAGAAACGCATGCCGTTCTTCTCTTGAAAAATCTGCATTGTTAACAGCGGCATCAGAAAAATTTAAATCACTTTCAACCAGACGAGGGACTGAAAGCCCTATAAAGTACTTTGGAGTGTAGTAGTATAATCCTGCTCCAAAATTAGGGACTGTTCTCGTTTGGTCTGTCGTAGGTAGAAGACCGTCTCCAGGTGAAATCGCCATGGTTTCAGAAAAGTTTACACGATAACTTCTTGCTGTAGCCTGCAAACCTACTCCTAACTTTCTACCTTGACCAAAGTCAATTCTATACGCATAAATTGCATTTATAGTCCAAGATCTTGTGGGTCCTATAATATCATGATTTACAGACAATCCAAGGCCTACATTCTTTCCTTGAAGTGGAATTCTTCCATTAAAGGATTGACTCCTAGGGGCACCCTCTAAACCAACCCATTGAGATCGGTGAAGGCCAGAAAAACAGGCATGCTCGCCACTTACCGCATAGGCTGGATTCAAAGTCAATTTGTTAAACATCCATTGCGTGTATTGAGCATCCTGCTGGGCCTTGAGACCCAGCGATGCAAAAAGGATAAATATGACTGATATCTTTAATTTTTTTATCATCTTTTTTAAATTTAGAATTCTATTTCTTTTTTGGTTAAATAATTTATCGTTGTACAAATATGTATCCTGTCAATACAGTATCATTTCCATCATTTACTTGTAGTTGATAGAAGTAGGTTCCACTTGGTAAGGACTCACCTTTATTTTGGTTTGTTCCATCCCAATCGTTTTGGTAATTTTCACTTCTGAATACTTCATCTCCCCATCTATTGTAAATACACATATGGCTATTTGTGAAATTGTTGAGGCAAGGAATTACAAATGTATCATTGACGCCATCTTCGTTTGGTGTCATTATAGTAGGTGCGAAACATTCTGCATCTTCTCCGATGGTGATGAATACAGTGGCTTCTACGCATTTGTCTGGACAATAGAGATGACACAGCTCATATTGATAACTATCCGTTCCGACAAAATTTGGACTCGGTTGGTATCTAAAGACACCATTGTTATCTAGTTCGAGCTCGCCATTTTGAGGTTCAACAAAACTACTAATCGTATACTCCTCTGTATTAGGAGAGTCATTATCTATGACATTGTTAACCAGAGTTTGATTAATCTCAGTAGCATAAACATCGTCCTGTGCAGTAGGTGCTAGTTCGTAGGTGATGGTTATTGTATCGATTGAAGAGTCTATGCAAAGACCATTGCTTACGTGCCACGCAAATTGATTCTCACCAATTTGTAGATTTGTTACTGTTGTTTGTGCTTGGTTAGGAGACAATAAAGTGGATGTAGTATTTATATTTACCCATCTACCTTCTCCATCTGTAACTGGAGTCGCGTTTAAAACAAAGTTATCTTCACATACAATCTCGTCATTTCCTGCAAACGCTATATCCATTGATGGCTCATCAACCAATACATTGACAATGTTTGATTGGTTAGAAACACAATTATTAGAATTAGCAATAACATAGTATCCTCCTGCTTCATTCACAGAAGCATTAGCAATATTAAGCACTGCCCCCAGTCCAATTTCGCTATTGTCAGAGGCTCTAAACCATCTGTACAATTGCTCAGGATCTGGATTGTTTACAGCAAGAATAATGTCGCTGGCAGTACAAACTGCCTCTTCCGTGAATGCTTCCGGTGTTCCTGGTGCATATTCTAAATTAAGCTCAACTTCTGCTCTAGTCGTACATCCGTTTGCATCTAGAACTTCAAGTATGTAGAGCCCGTTAACTTCTTCACTGTCCAATACAATTGTTGGATTGGCTTGTGTTGAAGTAAATCCACTAGGGCCATTCCATTGGTAAACAAATGGAGCGGTTCCACCACTAAGGTTACTATTCAGTTCAATCGATGATCCAATTTCATTACAGTCAAAACTGTTGTTAGTAATGTTTGTAATTAGTTCATCGCTCACAATTACTTCTATTGTATCTCTTGTTTCAAACAAGCAAATATTATTGTTGGACTCAACTGTTACAATATAAGTTGTAGACTCTGTTGGAGAGAATGTGTTTTCACTTGTTGTAGATATCACATTATCTTCTCCCATTATCTTCCATTCATAATTAATATTGTTAAATGAAGAAATAACTTCTACTGTGGCTTGATCTCCTATACAAAGTACGTTATCATTACCGACTACTTCAAGCTTCGCATCGAAGCACTCTATCAGTGTGCTATCATCGCCTGATCCAGTATCTCCAGGTTCCCCTGGATTGGTTCCAGTATAAAACTGTCCAGAATCGGATAGGTCGGATGCAACTCTAGTGATACCGTTAATAGTTGTAAAAGGATTGTTGTTCCTGTCTCTTCCTATAGCACTTACCGAGGTTTGAACCATTAAAGGAAAGTCGATTTCTTGAGGAGAGACAATTGCTATTAAAGAAACCAAAATTTCTTCTTCGACTTCAAATCTAGAATTGCTAGCTGTGTCAAAAATATCGAGATCATTTACACCATCATAATTGGTATTGATTTGAGGCGGATTAGCTAAATTAGAATTGATTAAGATAGGTTCTTCTTTTAAACCCATAAAACCAGATCCTAAATGAGTAAGATCATTAACTAAAGCGATATTGGCCAATGGAACTCGTCCAGTATTTCTCACACCGACAGAAAAACTTATTTCTATATAACCTTCTTCGTTTTCTTTTGTATCGGTAACCCACATTACATTTCCAATTCTTGGTTGAAGTAAAAGTCCTGCTGAAATAGAAGTCTCACTAGCGTTGCCAGCGTCGTGCTCAAATATCTCAGATAATCCAAATGAATTTGCATCGTTGTCTTCAGTTTCTGGTCCTTGACTTTCAATTGTGTAATTGAAATCCTCACCATAGAAACTTGTGGAAGCATCAAATGCAATTTGGTATAAACCACTTGCTATATCTTGGAAACTGTACCTTCCGGTAATATCTGTCAGTGTAGTAGCTAATGTATCTCCATTCACTTGTCTATTAGGATTGCCTGAAATAAATCCATCTGTTCTGTCAATTAAATACACAGTTACATTTTCTTCACCAGCTTCTTCTGGATTTTGAATCCCGTCACTATTAGTATCTACCCAAACAAATCCTTCTAGGATAGAAATGTCATCACTTGTATCTTTAGGGTCATTGCCATCTGCACATTCTGTAGCATTATTCACACCACCTCCATCATAGTCTTCTTCACCGATTGGATGATTTGGATCATTTGCAAGGATCTGACAAATATCTAAATCAATTTGAATGATTACTATGGCAGTATCGCAAAGAACTGGACTTGAGCTATCGCAAACTTGATAAACTATAGTGTCAGTACCTTCAAAGTTTAAAGGAGCAGAATAAGAAATACTGTCTCCATTCAATACTTCTACGCTTCCTAGGATTGTTCCTGTATTTACAATTGTTGTAGTAAGAATATCACCATCTATGTCTGAGTCATTCGCTTGTACATCAACTACAATGTCAGGTGTATTTACAATACTCTCGTTGTCATCAACAGCGATCGGACTATCATTTATAGGCGTTACCTCAAAAGTAACTGTAGTGCTGTCGCAAGCTCCTGCTTGATCACAAACCATCACGCAAACAGAATCTAATCCGTAATAATCTCCATTAGGTTCATATGTTAAACAAAGCTCACCATTTTCAATAGATACACTTGTCGTTCCGTTATCTGCATCATCACAAATACTTGGTATAAATGTATCTCCCATATCAATATCTGAAAAAGGAGTACAAACAACAATTATACTATCTTCAGGAAGTGGTGTACTATCAATTTCAGTTAATACTGGATCATCATTAAGAGGCTCCACTGTGATAGTTATTATCGCAGTATCGCATAGTATTGGCGTTCCATTGTCACATACTTGATAGGTTACAGTATCCACACCAACAAAATTAGGTGCTGGAATGTAAACAACAAGATCAGCACTAAATACTATTGCCTGGCCATTGCTAACTCCTAGAATGCTTGTGGTCAATATATCTTCGTCTATATCAAAGTCGTTTGCTTGAACATCTACTTCCGCGGATTTATCTTCATTAGTTGTGAAAGTGTCATCCATTGCGACAGGTTGATCGTTGACCGGAGTCACATCAATAGTAACAA
>CAYZUW010000046.1:10129-11323 GCA_964481325.1 uncultured Saprospiraceae bacterium | reverse complement strand
CAGGATCTTCAAAAGGCGTACAGATAACAATAACACTATCTTCTGGTAAAGAAGTAATTTCAATTGGTGTTAAGACTGGTGTGTCGTTAACTGCTTGTACAGAGATTACAACAATGGCAGTATCACAAAGAACTGGACTTCCATTATCACACACTTCGTATGTAATAGTATCCGTACCTACAAAATCAGCAGGAGGGGTATAGTTAATGCTACCATTGGCTTCAACAGTGGCTGCAATTCCTTGGGTACTTGTACCAACTATGGAAGTAGTCAAGTCATCACCATCGACATCTGAATCATTATCTTGTACGTCAACGATGATGGTATTGTCTTCTTGTGTTGTAACCGTGTCATCCATTGCGACAGGTTGATCGTTGACCGGAGTCACATCAATAGTAACAATGGTACTATCACAAGCACCAACTTGATCGCAGACAATAATACAAATAGTATCCTGTCCATTGAAATCCATGTCAGGTTCGTATGTCAAACAAAGCTCACCATTTTCAATAGAAGCAGTAGCTGTTCCGCTATTGGCCTCATCGCAAATATTAGCTGTGAAGGTATCTCCCAAATCAGGATCTTCAAAAGGCGTACAGATAACAATAACACTATCTTCTGGTAAAGAAGTGATTTCAATCGGTGTCAATACAGGAGTGTCATTAACAGGATGTACCGTGATTACAACAATGGCTGTATCACAAAGAACCGGGTTTCCATTATCGCACACTTCGTATGTAATAGTATCTATACCTACAAAATCTGTAGGAGGGGTATAGCTTACGTTACCATTGACTTCAACCGTAACTGCCACACCTTGTGTACTCGTACCTATGACGAAAGTTGTCAAATCATGCTGCTCTATGTCTGAATCATTCGCTTGCACTTCGATAGAAATAAGTGTCTCTTCAAGTGTTGATACGGAGTCATCTAAGGCAATTGGAGCATCATTGATAGGCAATACTTCTATAGCCACGATTAGCGTATCGCACAATCCAGTTTGATCACAAACTACTACACAAATTTCATCTGTACCCGTGAAGTTGGCCTCAGGGGTAAAGCTTAAGCAAGTTTCACTAGTGATGTTATCAATAGTAATTGAAGCCGAGCCGTTGTCAGGCTGCTCGCAAAGAGTAGCGGTATGTGTATCCATAGGGTTAGCATCAATAACAAGCCCGCAAACCGTAACAGGTT
>CAYZUW010000046.1:0-10029 GCA_964481325.1 uncultured Saprospiraceae bacterium | reverse complement strand
TGCTTACATCCGTCAGTGGGGTAGTATTTACCGTCAAAGTGTCATTCTCTGGATCATAATCATTATAGGTTACATTACCATTTTGTACAGCATTCATAGGTCCTACGCTAGTGTCATCCGTAGCGTAAAGATCATTTACACCGTTGGCAGGTAATACTTCTATCATAACAGAAGCATTATCGCATGCGCTTGGCGTTCCATCATCACACACTTCATATTCGAAGCTTACCTTACCGACAAAATCAGTAGGCGGAGTGAAGGTGAAGTTACCAGTAGAATTAATTTCTAAAGTACCCACGGCAGGAGCAATACTAGGGTTTGTATTAACCACAAGATTATCCCCATCTGGGTCAAAATCATTAGCGATTAAATTACCAGTCAGAGCAAAATCGTTTTCCTGCGTGAAATTATCAGCCACTGCAACAATACTGTTGTTGTCCGTTTGTGTATTATCAATCACTTCTACAGAGACTGTAGCGGTATCGCACAGCACAGGATTACCATTATCACATACTTCATACTGGAAGCTGGCTTCGCCGGTAAATCCAGGAGTAGGCGTGAAAGTGTATTCTCCTAAATCATCGATGCTAACTGTACCATTACTGGTATTTATAGGTGTCGTATTAACGCTTAGAGAATGTTCTTCAACATCGAAGTCGTTGGTTAAGACATTACCTGTAGTAGGTGTATCTAATAAAGTAAGATTAATATCATCTAATGCATTCGGAGCATCGTTAATAGGCAATACTTCAATTGCGACAATAAGAGTATCACACAATCCAGTTTGGTCACAGACCTCAACGCATATTTCATCAGTACCCGTGAAGTTGGCACCAGGAGTAAAGCTTAGGCAAGTTTCACTAGTGATGTTGTCAATTGTAATTGAAGCAGAGCCGTTGTCAGGTTGCGCACAAAGATTAGCAGTATGTGTATCCATAGGGTTAGCATCAATAACAAGCCCGCAAACCGTAACAGGTTGTTCCTCTGGTGTAACCACAGGAGGAATTACGACGATAGGCGCTTGAGGTGTATTGACAGGACCATGTGTAGGAATTACAACAACATTGATTGTTACGCTATCGCACAGACCCGTCTGGTCACAAACAACAAGACAAATTTCATCCTCTCCGTTAAACCCTGACTGAGGCGTAAAGTCTAAACAAAGTTCATCTCCATTAACATCCACCGTAGCCATACCACTTTCAGGACTACCAGCGCAAAGACTAGCAGTAAATGTATCACCAGGATTCGGGTCAACAATAGCGGTACAAGTATTCACCATACTATCTTGAGGCACCACAATAATAGTAGGTACTACTACAGGCGGTTCTGGATTAGTACCAGGTCCAATAGGAAGAATCACGTTGACAGGCACTGTAATGGTGTCGCAACGGTTAGTCTGGTCACATACTACAATACAAACATTGTCTGTACCTATAAAGTCAGTATCAGGCGTATATTCAACACAAATTTCATTACCATTCACGGTAGTGCTGGCGGTACCACTAGCAGGGCTAGTAGGGGAGCAAGGACTGGCAGTGAAAGTATCTCCTTGATTAAGATCAAGAATAGAAAGACACAGTTCAGTGGTCGTATTTTGTGGAGTAGAAATTACCCCCGGAATTACAAAAGGAGGTTCTTGAATTTCTAGGACAGCAAAATAAAGTGTTGCCTGGTCGCAAGCGTTAGGCGTGCCATCATCACAAACTTGGTAAGTGAATTGGTCGCTACCAACGAAGCCCGTATTCGGTTCATAAGTGAATGAACCATCCTCATTGAGTATTAAAGTACCATTGCTTACATCCGTCAGTGGGGTAGTATTTACCGTCAAAGTGTCATTCTCTGGATCGTAATCATTGTCTATTACATTTCCTGATTGTGTTGCGTTCATGGAACCTACACTTGAATCATCAGTTGCATATAAGTCATTTTCTCCATTATTATCTAATACTTCAATTGTGACTGTTACAGTATCACATGCTGATGGAGTTCCGTTGTCACAAAGTTCGTAACTAAAACTTTCAGTTCCTTCATAGTCGTTATCGGCAGTATAAGTAAATAATCCATTAGCATCAATTGTTAATGTTCCATTTGAAATGTCACTAATTGGTGTTGTCGATAGGGTAATTACGTCACCATCTGGGTCGAAATCATTAGCAATTAAATTGCTAGTGATAGGATCGTTGTTTTCCATTACAAAATTATCTTCTATTCCTATAGGTGAATTATTGGCTATATCTGTATTGTCAATAATGGATAAAACAACTGTTGCTGTATCGCATAATTGAGGAGAACCATTATCGCATACTTCATATGCAAAGCTACCCTTGCCAATGAATCCTGTAGTTGGGGTAAATGAGTAGCTTCCTTGAGAATTTATATTTACCATTCCTCCAACTACATTCATTGGGCTAGTATTTACAACTAAAGAGTCATTTTCTAAATCTACATCATTAATCAATACATCACCAGATATGCTTGTATTGGCTTGTGTTAAATTAATATCATTTGTTGCCAGAGGAGCACTATTGTGACAATTTGCAATTGAGCTATCTATTGCACTTGCGTAAGTATACTCTCCATCGTATTCACCTTCTGTTGCAGTTTCTAAAGCATCTGCAAATCCATTTTCTCCAACTTGATCAAAAGAAGTGGCAGCAAGACTATCTGATTCTGCACCAGAGTTGGTAGCGCCGATGACACCTGCCTCGTAGCTGTCGAAGCAGCCATCGTTATCGGAATCGAGGTCAAGGTAGTTGGCGATACCGTCATTATCGGAATCGAGGTCATCACAAACAGATTCGGGTGAAATTCCTATTGCGTAAGCAGAGGCAGCATTTCCTACAGGAACACTTAAATTTAAGGTAGAAACATTATAAATATCTATGTACCAAGTATGGTTAGATGCTAATGACGCTGTAGAGCCATGAGTTAAATTAAATTGTATTAATCCAGAAGCTATTCCTGAAGGGCTGAATCCTGTTGCACCATTTCCAATAACAAAATTAAAACCAGAACCATCTGAATCTATTTGTAAATCATCCTCCGTAGAATTACTCGTATTAAAACCAATATCTGCTACACCAAATGTTGTAGTGTTCGCGGCAACCCTAATGTTGACGGGTTGATTAAAAACTACCTCCATATCTGTGTCAACAGTTGCAGTAGAACCATTATGAGCACCAGGACTCAATGCTGTCTTGGTTAAGAATATCTTTCCTGTGGCATGTCCTCCACCCGGTGCATTAGTTATGGTGTAATTTACGGGGTCTCCAGGAGTTCCGCATAAGCTTGCATCTATAATCCCAGAAGTCACAGTAGGGTCTATCAGACCGAATGTTGATAGTGCAGATCGAATACCTTCTTCAGTATCTAAAATTCCATCATTATCGTCATCAATATCTATCTCATCTGGTATACTATCTCCATCATTATCTTGACAGAAGTTGACGCCGTCTATTGCTTGAGCATAGGTATAAGTTCCATCGTATACTCCTTCTGTTGTTGTTTCTAAAATATTCGCAAAACCATTTGAGCCTACACCTGTCGTGTCAGAAGTAACAATTGCAAGACTATCTGATTCTGTACCAGAGTTGGTTGCGCCTATGACACCCGCTTCAAAACTATCAAAACAGCCATCACCATCTGTATCTAAGTCAAACTGATTCGGGATGTCATCATTGTCAACATCTAGACAGGTTACTAAGTTATTGAAGACTATGGCTGGTCGCCCTACAGGACTATTATTAGTTATGACTATTTTTGATATTTTGATTTGCTCAAAATTTAAAAATAAGCTCTTCGCTCTGGAAAAGGTAGGTTGAGTACTTGTGAATATTACTGAGGCATCAATTGAAAATGGATTCGAAGTAACTTCTATTTCACTTCCCACATCTGTAAACGTTGTAGGTGTAACGTCATCTGGGAATGTTCCTATACTTCCCATAAATTGATCTACTATAAAAGAAGCTGGATTTAATATTGCATTATCAAATTCATCATAGATCATTACATGGTATGCCTCTCCGTCTGCGTCCATATCTAAAATTCCAAACTCAACCAAGCTTGGCGTCTCAAATGAAATTTCCATTTCAACTCCTTCATCCATTGTAGCGTAATGAAAAGGTGTACCAATAGCGTACAATTGATCATTACCAGAAGCACTTTGATTAACAGACTCAATATTCCCTGCGTTAGAGAGATTATTGTAAGAAATAACAAGCCCCTCCAATACCTGTTCTAATTCTTGGTTTTCAGTTATGGTGTTGAAAGGGACGTCAAAATTGCCTAAGCTACCGCTATGCGTTGAACATTCATCAGCATCTAATACACCATCATTGTCATCATCAATATCCGCATAATCAGGTACGTCATCCATGTCATTATCTAAACATTGATTTAATCCCCGATTGACGGCAATGTTATACATGTAAGTACCATCGTATTCACCTTCTACGTTCGTTTCTAATGCGTCCGCGAATCCATTTGTTCCTACGCCTGTAGTATCGGATGTTACTATTGCTAAACTATCTGTTGCCGCGCCTGAGTTGGTTGCACCAATAACACCAGCTTCAAAACTATCATAGCAACCATCATTGTCAGAATCTAAGTCAAGGTGATTGGCGATGCCATCATTGTCAGTGTCATGTTGTATTCTTATTTTCATATCATCTACCCCTACGTAAGACTCCGCAACTGCAGTAGAAATATTATAAAAAGTAAGATGAGTAATTGTCGAGCTTACTGAAAAGTCGATAGCTACATTAATCCATGGGTCATTGCTGTTTGGGTTGTCAATTATTTGAGAAGTACCAATTAAAACTGCTTCATCTCCAAAACTTGTTCCACCAGTTACAATAATATTGCTTGGGTTATCCCAATTTCTTAATCCCTGTGGTATTAGATGTGCCTTGAATGAAACTAACAATTGCTCTCCTTCTTCAACGGGTTCTTCTAAAGCGAGACTCCAAGTTTCAAACCTTTCTCCAAGAGGGGCAGTGTTTACTCCTATACCTGTATGAAATGCAATATAATTGCCTCCTGCACAAGGAGCTAAAACAGCAGAGAAAATATTAGTTCCGTCTCGCACATCTACAGTGCCTTCAATATTGTTAAATAAATTATTTACTGGGAGTCGCCCTACGATTTGTTCTTCTGAAAAGCCTTCTAAATGGGCGAGTTCAAAATGTTCATCTATGTCTAGCACCCCATCATTATCATCATCGATATCTGCAACATCAGGAACACCATCCATATCAGTATCTATACAGGAATTGGATAGGGAATCTTGTGCGAAATTGACTGATTGCCCTGTTCCAGCTATAGTAGGAACACCATTAGCTTGTATGCCACCTATTAAAGTATCATTAGCGATTTGAGTTGATGCAAAGAAAGCTCCTCCTTCTTGTGCATCTGGACAACCATCGTTGTCTGAATCTAGATCTAGGAAATCAACAATACCGTCATTATCTGTGTCTTCATGAATACAGGTAGCATAAATTCTAATTCTACCTCCATTAAGATTATTAATTGGGTTATTATAAGAAATAGTAATTGTACGCAATGGAGAACTAGTGATTGTCCAGGCATCATTAGCGGGATTAGTATTTGCAGGATTACTTGTTTTAAATAATAAAGAGTTAGAAGCAGTTTCACCATCTTCATTTAATAAATCACCGTCAGGATCTGAAACTTCAAATGTAGCTCCTGGAGAAGAAACTATCCAGTCATCATTAATTTCAATAAAACTTCCAGCTGTACCAAGTTTTGAACCTATTACAAAAACTACATCTTGATCGAATGTAAGTGTATAGGTGGTTAAATCTGTTAAACCAGAAGCATTACTCATGTTCAAGTTACCATTTGCATCTCCTGCTACTTGATTAGAAGGATTAGCTACTGAAGATACAACATTAGCTATTGTGCCATCAATTGTTATTAATGGTACTGCAGAAGGATTGGTTAGTACAAATGGTACTGGTACTGTAGAACATGATTGTTCATTCTCATCTAAAATCCCATCATTATCATTATCTATATCTGCAAAATCAGGAACGCCATCCATGTCTTTATCAGTACAGTCAGTATTAGTTATACTTATACTGCTCACATTATTTGAGAAATTACACTCTGAAATGTTGGTAACGGGAAATGCATTAGAGAAATCTAAAGTTGTGTTGACATGTCCTGTGTCATTGAGAACAAGATAAATATCTACTGGAAAAGTGATTGAGTTAGGTAAAACTAAATTTTCTGTGAATGAAGTTGTGCTGTCGATAGAAACTTGGTCAGCTGTACTGAAAGTATGAAGTAGGGTGGCACCTGGCATTTCAGGGTTGCCCGAATAAACTGCGGCAGGTGTATTTGCTGCGTAAAATGTAGAACCAGAATTGGAAATGTTAAAATGCAATTCTACTTCTGGACAGTTACCCACTATAGAGTCTATATTTACCGAAGCATCTGCTAATGCAACTGTATCTGCTTGCAATCTTGTCCTAACTGTGTTGATTTGATTTCCAAAACTGTTTAAAATTTGATCTCCTCCTGGGCCAGGGAAAGGTGCTAGGATATCTTGCTGTGTTGCAGGAACTGTTCCGTCATCATTAATATTTACTGCATTATAAGAAAATTGATTCCAAATAGACCTTGCTGGTTGCCAAGGTGCTGAGGCAGATTCGTAAATGCAAATTTGCGGATTGCAAGCGACTAGTATTTCTGCTTGCCCATCATTATCTGTATCTGCGACAACAGGATGCTCCCAACCCGTTTGACTACTGCAAGCGAATATTTCATAATTTCGGTTTGCGTCAACTCCAGTAGGAGTAAAAGAGGCTGGCCCACCATACATGATTCGCAATTGTGAGACATCTCTGTAAACTAATTCCTGAAACCCATCTCCATTAAAATCAAAGGATGTTAAGGAAGTTGCTGCGCTGCCATCTGTGGTTGATAAGGTCCATATTGGAGTATTAGAATAAATATTATAACAAGTCAATGTAGAGCCTACCAGAACAGTAACTTCGGGAACATCAACAATAGAGTTGTTTTCCAAATTGTCATCTGCTAAGTCGTCATTGTAAATATTTGCGACTATAGGTAAGCCAATTGCCCTACCAGACCTTGTCCACTCTACAACAATTTTTTCATTTACGGGGTCCCAGACATATAGTCTTGAGCCTGTATTGACAATAATATCTACATTTCCGTCTAAATTAAAATCTGTGATTCCTGTTGGGCCATCACCGTACACTGTACTACCTAATATTGTCCTCAAATCTTTTTGGACTTTGGCGGTTCCTGTTGTGACATCTACAGAATATACTTGATATCCAGCGATCATTTCCAAACCGTTACAGTCTGGATCGCCTCCACAATCTTCTTTGCTTAGTATATCATAAGCAACAGCAAAAGCACCAGTATTGTTTCCATTTTGTCCTTCTGTAGCTCCTACTGAAGTTCCGTCAACGAGTAAGTTGATACATGGTTGAGAAGAACAATTAAAGTCTACTGAATATATTTGATTCCCAATGTGTATTTCTGCTGTGCCATCCTGGTCAAAATCAGCAAAGCCAATAGCTCCATTTGTTTGTCCATCACTAGAAGTATTCATAATCGATGTTGGTATAACGTTAGATTCAAAATGTTCCCATGATGTACCATTGTGGCGTTTTAGCATTATTCTATCTTCGTCTGTCATGTAGGCAATTTCTAGATAGCCTGAACCATCTATTTGGGCTACGGCGACAGCATTCCATTTTGCTCTTATAGCGCCTCCTTCTACTGCAAAGGCATCTTTTCTCTCTAATGTTGTAGAATTCAAAATAACTATAGAATCCGACCCAATATTTGAGCCTGCAATAATGTCTGGAATGCCATCCCTATCTATATCGGCAACCATTGGGGTTTGGTACGCTGTATAGCCCCCTGTAGTGGTACAAGATTGGTTTTGGATAGTAAAGTCAGCGGGTGTTGCTATTCCAACACAGCTAGGGACAACTACCGGATTGCAATCTGTATCATAATTGTCTGTATAGCCATCTCTGTCATTGTCGAATCCATCGCCACAAATTTCTGGACCGCATTTATTGAGATTTGCATTTAGAATATCATCACATTGTAAATCATAATTTATTGTGTCACTATCTATACTAGTTTCGAGAGCATCTGCTAAACCGTTTGCTCCGTATGGTCCTGCTATAATACTTTCTGATATGCTAGAGCCTGTTACGCCTGCTTCAAAGCTGTCGTAGCAGCCATCATTATCTGAGTCTAAGTCAAAATGATTGGCGATACCATCCATATCAGAATCAAGGTGATATAAAACAGAAATATTGAAGCCATCGTTATTAGCGGATCTAAGTGTTACTGATGTACTAGACGTGGTTGTTAAACTACCCCAATCTGCATTCGAAGATACCCAGTTATCTGCAGGGTGTCCTTCGGCGGATTGTCCAGTTAGAACAATAGAGTTTTGGCCCGTAGAACCATTTTCTCTTGTCCAAATACCTCCATTGGTAGTTGCAAGAGTTGAAGAAAAATTTGGCCCTGAAGAATTCCACACTTGCCCATAATTTGTTTCTGTAGGTGAAATTATTACATCCACAGGCTCAGAAAAAGTTACTGTCGCTTCAAGACTCCCTGATTGTGCAAGCTGAAAATCACCGTTTGGATGAATTATTAAACCTCCTGCACTAGTAGTAACCGTATATGTTGTACCATTTTCTAATATACCTGATAATTCCGTTATGTTGCTGTGTCCAAATTCAGCAATATCTAATATCCCATCATTGTCATCATCAATATCTACTGAATTGGGAATACCATCCTTATCTGTATCTATAAAAACTTCTACAGTGGCTAAATCTGTTGACTCTGAAAATAGGGTAGAGTTCGCTCCTGAAAAGTTGGTAAATATTTCGGTTGTATTTACTTCAGATTGCCCTCCTGTTAGCGTATCACCAGATTGGTCCCACGCTTTAAAGCTGATTGTGGCTTGACCTTCAGCAACTCCATCTCCTAAGTAGCGGAGTCGATTATCGTTTTCTAAAAGTAGAGCTGAGGTCTCGCTCACTAAACCTATGGTATTCCAACTCGATCCATTGTCCGTGGAGTATTGCCATTTTCCAGTGCCTATTGTTACTGCTGAGATGAGTGCAATTCCATTTGTGCTATCGGAAGGGGATTGTTTGGATGTGGCAAGCATGGTAGAAACAAGATCACCTGAATGATTAGAGTCTGCTCCATCTGTCAAAGTGAGTTCTTGCTCTTCGGAGTTACTCATTGGGTCTCCATTAGAAATAATGTTCAGGCTGTGGGTTTCTACAGTTTCTGGATCGCTGGTGACAAATACATCGATGTCAAGTGAACCATTGAAATTATCTGAAAGACCAGTGAAGTCTACTGTGTTATTCGTGGTGACTTCATCCACTGCAAAAGACCAGGTATTCTCATCAAGCTTAGAACCAAATTCGAAAGAAATTCCTTCGGGTAAGTTTGACATAACAACGGCTGGCGTTCCATACCATTCACTACCAACTCCTTGCATAGTGTAGTGCCCAAAGGAACTACTTGCTGGAACAGTTACTACTCGTATAATATCTTGTCCATTGAGTGTGTCAAGTGTAATTGTTATGCCTGCCCATTGACGGTCATCGTGATCTGATAAATTATAGTTGTTTGTTATTACTCCAGGGACTGTCGTGGCAGTACCGCCAACGGTAACTAATTGAATATTGTCTGTCAAGCTAATTTCTGACCATGCAACGAATGATGGAAATCTATTACGACATCCGTATGAAGTCCCTGATGAAGTGCCTCCAATTATAGCTCCAGTTATTGAGTCTCGTTCTAATGTGATTTTAATATTTACATTTCCTCCATTTTCATGAACACCATTTTGCCCAGCGAAATTAATATTTCCGAAACTTGATCCTGATGGAATTTCAAAAGTAGCGTTTAAGCCAGTTGCTGTGGTTGTAAAATCGCCCTCTCCAATTATTGTTCCTAGATATAGACTACTTGATCCCACAT
>CAYZUW010000045.1:10137-16814 GCA_964481325.1 uncultured Saprospiraceae bacterium | reverse complement strand
GTATATAATACTAACACCTACTTGCTAATTCCTTTTTAAAAAGGCCTAGCGATGAGGAAGGGTGAACCCGTAGGGTGAAGACACCGACCTTTTTCGGGAGGTGGCCGAGGTGCATACCGAGCCCTGTATCGTAGCGCCAGCAGCGTTCTATCTTTTGCGTTTTTCTCGCAGAAGATAGAACGCTGCTGGCGGCCCCAAAAAAAACATATTGCAAAACAATAGACATAAGTAGGCTAGATGCTGAAGCATATCAAGATATTATTATGTAAATTTGAGGTGAGTTAATTATATATATGCCTATAACAGATACACGGATAACTGAAAAGGAGGAACACGAGATTGAAAACGCCTACCAGGACATGGTGGCGTCGGTAAAAGCGAACCTAGACGAAGTCGACAAAACGAATATTCGTCAGGCTTTTGTGCTCGCAAATGATGCGCATAAACAACAGCGTCGCAAGTCGGGAGAACCGTATATCTTCCACCCTATCGCAGTGGCTAAAATAGTAGCTGTAGAAGTGGGGCTCGGTGCGACTGCCATCATCTCTGCACTGCTGCATGATGTAGTGGAGGATACCCCCATAGAGCAAGACGAAATAGAGACCCTGTTTGGTGAGCGCATCGGCCTGATTGTAGATGGTCTGACGAAATTGGATGGTACTTATAAATCCGAAAACCAACAGGCAGAAAATTTTAGGAAAGTGCTGAGCACGCTCGTGCAAGATGTGCGTGTAGTACTTATAAAAATGGCAGACCGTCTGCATAATATGCGGACTATAGGATCTATGCCTAAGCATAAACAAATCAAAATTGGGGCAGAGACGGCATTCATATATGCTCCGCTAGCCCATAGACTAGGGCTGTATGAAATCAAGACAGAGTTTCAGGATTTGTGTATGAAGATTCTCAATTCGGAAGAATATGAGGATATAGAATTGAGGTTGAAGGAAACGGAGAAGTCTAGAAATGATTATATCGACGAATTTTTGAATCCGTTATTGGCGGAACTCAATAAATCAGATCTCAACTACATTGCAAAGTCTCGCACCAAGAGTATCTATTCTATCTGGAACAAGATAAAAACCAAGGGGGTCGACTTGTCTGAAATCTATGACATTTTTGCAGTGCGTATCATCATAGATCCTCCTCGAAAAGAAGATGAAAAAAAACTGTGCTGGGAAGTTTATAGTATCATCACGGATGTATATAATCCCATCGCAGAACGGCTCAAAGATTGGGTCACTACACCAAAGGCGAATGGTTATGAATCTCTGCATACCACAGTGATAGGTCCAGGTGGCCGTTTTGTAGAAATCCAGATCCGTACTAAGAGAATGGACGAGATAGCAGAGCGAGGTTTTGCGGCGCACTGGAAATACAAGGGGCAAAAAATGACGACGGATCACTTCGGAGATTGGCTTGATAATGTGCGAGACATCCTGGAGAATTCGAATAGCAATGCCGTCGAATTTATCAATGACTTCAAGACGAACTTGTTTAATGAAGAGGTTTACGTCTATACCCCTATGGGTGACATGAAGGTTATGCCTAAAGGGGCTACTGCCTTAGATTTTGCGTTTAGCATCCATACTGATGTAGGTTACCATTGTACCTCGATCAAGGTCAATGGTAAACTAGAACCAATGGGCTATGTCCTTAAAAACGGTGACAAGGTAGACGTAGTGACACGCCGAAATCAGAAACCGAGTGAGGCCTGGCTCAAGTATGTCATCACGGGTAAGGCGCGCTCGAAGATTCGCTCTTCTATGAAGGAAGAGAAGAAGAAGAAAGGCGAACTAGCTAAAGAAGCTCTGACGCGCAAATTCAAAAATCTTAAAATAGATTTTGATGAAAATATAGAAATTCTCATCAAGCACTATGGTCTGCAAAGTAGACCTGATTTGTACTATGAGATATTTTTGGAGAATATAAAACTACAGGATCTCAGTAAGACTTTTGATGTGGTCAATGGAAAACTCGTCGATAAAATTGATGAAGCCAAGTTAGCAGAAAAGAAAGCAAAAGACCAAGAACAAAAAGAGGCTGCGACTGCGGATCTATTGAATAAGACGGTAGAAAAGCGAAGCAAGACTAATCTCATTATAGATGGTCAACCAGCGGATACCTTTCAATACTCTTTTGCAACTTGCTGCAATCCGCTTCCAGGAGATCAAATATTTGCGTATCCAGTGACCAATCAGGGACTCAAGATACACCGTATCAACTGTCCAAATGCTACTCAAATACTAGCGAATTTTGGGTTTAGGGTCATCAATGCAGGATGGGATGCAGATAATATCAGCGACTTTGCCACTACGTTGCGTGTCAAAGGTATAGATAGTGGTGTAGGTGTCATCCAAGCTATCTCAGATAAGTTATCGACAGATCTCAAAATCGACATCCGTAGTCTGAATATCAGTGGAGATCAAGGTACTTTTACGGCGGATCTTCAGATCATAGTAATGAATAAAAATCACCTCAATCAAGTCAAGAAAGCACTCTTAGAGATGCCACAAGTGAGTCATGTAAGTCGTCTGGAAAGATAGAATTGTGGTTTTAACATTCCTACTAGATTTTTTAAGCTATGCCCGCTTAATCAGGGATTATCTGTCTATTTTTCGTATCTTTAAAATAGTGCAATGAATTTGCCTATATAAGTCTGATTATCACTAATTTTGCAAAAAACGAGTACATGGCTTCCTCGACGGGTCAAGAAAATATAATAAAAGAAGTAAAAAACATCTTTTCGGTGCATTTGGAGCATAACAACCTCAGAAAGACACCAGAACGCTATGCTATATTAGAGGAAATCTATCGCCGAAATGATCATTTTGACGCAGAAGCACTTTATATACATATGAAAAATCAGAATTACAGAGTTAGTCGTGCTACTGTATATAATACGCTGGAATTGCTTGTCAACTGCGACTTAGTTAAAAAACACCAGTTTGGTAAAAACTTAGCTCAGTTTGAGAAGTCATATGGCTTCAAGCAGCATGATCATCTGATATGTGTAGATTGTGGAAAAGTATTAGAATTTTGTGACCCTAGAATACAGCAGATAAAAAATATGATGGGTGAAATTTTGAAATTCAAAGTGACGCATCATTCCTTAAATTTGTATGGGCAGTGCGATGGAGCATGTCCTAAGACTCAAAAATAATTAACAGTATATATCCGAAAAAAGGGCGATGAAATTCTGTTAGGAATTTGGTCGTTTTTTATTTTGGTTCAAAACCAACACACTAATGAAAGTAGACGTAATTCTAGGATTGCAATGGGGAGATGAGGGAAAAGGGAAGATCGTGGATTATTTGGCTAAAGACTATAAAGTGGTTGCTCGATTCCAAGGTGGACCAAACGCTGGTCACACCCTTAAGATAGATGGCGTCAAATATGTTCTGCACACAGTACCCTCAGGAATATTTCGTCAGGGCATTCTCAATGTCATAGGTAACGGGGTTGTTATAGACCCTATCACTTTGCAAAAAGAATTAGCAAAACTAGATGAAGCGAAAGTACCTTATCTAGACCGTTTGTTTGTTTCGCAAAAGGCGCATCTCATCCTACCGACACATCGTATGTTAGATGCTGCATCAGAAGCATCCAAAGGAAAAGAAAAGATAGGGTCTACGCTCAAGGGAATCGGCCCGACCTATATGGATAAGACTGGTCGAAATGGTTTGAGAGTCGGGGATATTTTTAGTCCTGATTTTGAGACTAGATATAAGAGACTAAAAGAAAAGCATCTAGGCATTGTCAAGATGTACCCTGATATAGCATTTGACATAGCAGCAGAAGAAGCGAAGTGGCTAGAAGCAATAAAGCTTCTCAAAACGCTCAAGCAAGTCAATTGCGAATACTTCATCAATGAGCAACTCAATGCGGGGCACAAAGTCTTGGCAGAAGGCGCTCAAGGATCTATGCTAGATGTAGAGTACGGTACTTACCCATTTGTAACTTCAAGTAATACCATCACAGCTGGGGTTTGCACGGGTCTTGGAGTCGCGCCTCACAGAATCGGTGAAGTGATAGGCATCACGAAAGCATACTGTACCAGAGTGGGAGGAGGTCCTTTTCCAACCGAACTAAATGATGCGATGGGCGAAAGGCTTCGTAAAGAAGGTATGGAATTTGGCGCCACTACGGGTCGTCCAAGAAGATGTGGATGGATAGATTTGCCTCAGCTCAAGTACACCATTATGCTCAATGGCGTTACGCAGTTGGTCTTGACCAAGATAGATATCCTTAATCATTTTGACAGCATTAGCGCAGCTACACACTATGATATAGATGGGAAACACACAGACGAGGTTCCTTTTGATTACACAGATCGAATCAAGCCTGTCTACAAGTCTTATGAAGGATGGAACAATGACCTCAATGGCGTGCACCACTTCGACGAGATGCCTGCTAAACTCAAGGACTATGTTTCAGAGATGGAGTCGGCATTAGGCACGAAAGTGACCTTAGTATCTACAGGGCCGGAGCGCGAGGCCTTGGTGCATAGAGAGAAGACCTTGACTGGCACCATGTAATATTTAGTACTTAAAAGAAATTTGTATACTCAATGGAAATTGGTTTGGGATAAATTATGCGACTTTATTTTGGTTAATATCAAGGCAAAAAACTGAGGCAGTGCCTTAGCACTGATGAAGTTTTTTAACGAAGATAGTGGCCAAAAGAAAAAGCAAAAATGGCCCAAACCACTTTTCTTTGAGTATGTAAGAGGCAATTTGTCAATCTCTAATGTCGGGGTGATGGATTGCCTCTTTCTATTTGTAGATATCAATTGATTATTTCTTTTTTAGTGTTACTTAATAATTATGCGTTACTCCAATTTAGATACTTTCTCCTGAAACTATGGTGTATTTCATGAAGTCAATTTGTCATGATTTTTTATTAAAAAATCACGCCAAATTGGATTTCACCTTGCAACTACACAGGGCTTTGCTCTGTGCTATTATGTTAAACCCCTTCAGGGTTAATGTTCCACCGTATTTCTGAAAACCATTATCTACAAGTTTAGAATGATGATTTGTGCGATACCCCAGCTGCTTGCACGCCAGGCTCTACGCTGGGGTCCGAGCTATCCGAGAGTACGCTTCACTTCCGTCCTTCGGACCGCTGAGAAAATATCAGCGTCTCTCCTATCTCTATCGCGGAAAAAGAGTATTTAGTTTGAGCTGCGAGTATTGAGTATTAAAAATGTCATCTTTAACACGTAAACTAAATAGTATCAATGCAATCAAAAAAGCTTACTTAAGTGATTGTTCATTTGAAAAAGTCTGTTTTGAAGAAAAATTTATTGATGATTTCATAATTTTCACAAACTTCCAAACTCTACGAATTCATACTCTGGAGAATATTTTAGGAATTGTCTCATCAAGGAAGCATGTCCATTACCAAGTATTAATAAAATTCTATCTTCCGAATTTTCAGTAAGCTCTTGAACCTTTCTAAATATTCTCAAATTTCTATTATACCAATAACTACCTAACACATCAGGACCTTGTGTCTCGCCTAACCTAAAATCTCCTATAAGATAGCATCCATAATCAAATTGATGAAATTCAGGGCTATTCATGTATTTGAGATATTCAAGTAGGCTAACTTCTTTTAATAGTTCGTTTGCATATGTATACCACTCTACTTTTAGACTGTCTACTAATTCCTCACTCATCCAATCATAATCCTTCCACATGGCATCAACCAAATCTGGATTAGTTTTATTCAAATCATAAGCCAAAGACTCCGCGTCAACTGCAAAGAGTGTATCTAAATTCAATTCATGCGCTAATCGTACACCAAGCTGATGCCTTTCATCTCTTGACAAATCGAAATCTCCATTCTTATACTTCTTGAGGTCTTGAGTAAAACGATTGCTCAGCGCTTCTATTCCAATTTTATTTGGACTAAACTTTTTTAAATACTGAATTAACTCCTCCATTTCTTTTTGTCTAGATTCTGAAAGCACATCAATTTTATCCTTTTCTTCCGTCTTTATCGCATCCAAATTTGGATAATCAAAATGAAAAGTACCTACTACAAGAACCTTAGTTTTGGGTATTTGGAAAAAATCACTAGCCGTTTTATATTTTTTACCAACATCCAATGGTCCTTGCGCACAAGAGTTATTAGAGAATAGAATGCTTAATAGTAGGGTGATTGTTATCAATTTTAAGTTGTACATAATAAATAGATTTTAATTAGAATTAATAGTTCTTCAAATATATTTGGAAGGGGAATATCAAGAAAATAGAATCTGTCAATAAGTAGGATGCCTCGGTAAGCACAAATCAAAAGCTAATAACATTTCAACGATAAATCTATTTACTTTACCGATATGATTGGTTTACTAATATATTGCAATTAGACTTTGTCAAGAATTCGTTTATCTTTAGTAAATGAAGCGGCAAATAGGAAAGTTAATTCTTTACACCTTAGGTTTATATATCTTGATTATTCCTTTAAGGAATTTGATGACAGGAGATTTAACTTTCCAGAATTTAATTGATCGGTATTTTATTGACCCATATTTTGTTTTACTGAGTTGGAATTTCTTGTTGATCTGTATATTAATAACGCTTTATACATATCTCATTTATTTTAGATTTTACCCGAAAAAGCAATATCTAATTATGGCTTTAAGCATAATTGCTTGTTCTATTGGAATT
>CAYZUW010000045.1:0-10037 GCA_964481325.1 uncultured Saprospiraceae bacterium | reverse complement strand
CATTTCTTATTTAATAATTTAAACAATATCTATTCTTTGGTGAACGCTAAATCAGAACATGCCTTAGACTCTATTTCTAAGCTATCTACTATGTTGCGTTATTCTCTATATGAGAATGATGAACTGATAAGCCTTTCTCAGGAATGGAAATATATTGAAGATTATTTAAGCCTAGAATCATATAGGACAAAATCCAAACTGTCAATACACAAAAATATAGATGAGCGCCTTATGAATACTCGTATAGCTCCATTTCTATTAATTCCTTTTGTAGAAAATGCACTAAAGCATGGTGTAAAAACAGAAATCGAAAATCCAATTATTTTGAATTTATTCAAGAAAGGAAATAATTTGCATTTCGATGTTAGAAATAAAATAGCAAACGTGCAAAAAGATAAAATGAATGGAATTGGAATTGATAATCTAAAAAAGAGAATGGAGCATATTTATCCCAACAAACATCATCTTGAGATAAAACAAGAAGCAAATTTTTTTGAAGCAGGTTTAATCATAAATAATATATGTTGAATTGTATAATAATAGACGATGAGCCTTTAGCAATAGACTTACTCAAGGACTATGTTTCTAAAACTCAATTCTTGGAGCTACTTGAATCTTTTACTAATCCTATTGAAGCTATGCATTTTGTAAACGACAATGATGTTGACCTCATACTACTAGATATTCAAATGCCAGAATTGACAGGTATCCAGTTTATGAAGATAATGCAAAACAAAAACAATTTTATTTTGACAACAGCATATGACAAATTTGCTCTAGAGGGATATGAATATGATGTCATTGACTTTTTACTTAAGCCTATAACTTTTGAGCGATTTATGGTAGCTGCAAACAAAGCTAAAGATCGTCTTGTAAATTTATCTGATTCAATCAATAAGGAATCACAAGAGCCTAAAGATTATATTTTTGTAAAGTCAGAATATAAAATTCAAAAAGTTGACCTTTCTGATATTTTATATCTAGAAGGAATGGGAGATTATATAAACGTCCAAAGGAGTTCTGGCAAATTACTTACCCTTGAGAATATAAAAAGTTTTCATGAGAGATTACCAAGTTCAAGATTCTTAAGAGTACATAAATCCTATATTATCTCTCTTGAAAAAATTGACTTTATAGAACGCAATCGAGTTAAAATTGGTGATAAATTAATTCCTATCAGCAATACGTACCAAAAAGATTTCTGGAAGAGAGTAAAATAAGATGAGATGCTCAACTCTCTATTGATAACTATCGAATAGATATACATCTTGAAACTCATCTACAAATCCGAGCATACCAAATTCTTCAGTATAATAGATTCTGTTAAAGCCATCATTGTTCAGCCAGAAAGCAGCTAATACGTTCTCAAATTCCTGTCCATTAATAGTAGTAGGCGCACCTAAGTCATTATCCTTAGGCAGTGTAAATAGAAGAGCCCCTGTTTGATTTAGCCTATTACAAGGAGCCGTAGTAGGGGTATCAACCCTCTCTACAATACGTACAGTTAAATCATCAGCCTCATTTCTTGAATCTAAAATAAAGAATATGGTGTAGCCCTCAAAGACGTCATCTGTTAAAGTCCCTACTACAGTATTCAAACTATTTTCACCAATCGATGGAGGCAAAATAGATAATCCACCTTCTTCACAAAACGGAGGAAATTCAAACCGAGAACCAGGCTCAATTTCTTCATAAGAAATGGAAAATACTCTTTCATTTCCTCTGTCATTTAAATACCTAATTTTGGAATTGTTTTGATAATCATCCATGGGAAAGCAAGCCAAAAGATTATCTATACTAGGTGCAGCCCCATCTTGATTGTCATTACTAGCAAGACCATGAAACGCCCAAAAGTATTAAGGAAAAGATCGAGATGAAGTATTTGATTAGATTTCTCATATTAGACCGTTTGTAACCAAAATACTCAATGTTTTTTGAATAGAGAATGGATGAGCTCAAATTAACATAAAAGTAAAGGCTTATTATTCAATTTTCAATCTAGTATTTTTTACCTTGAAGCGGAATGCATAAAATCATAGAAGAAAACAAGATGGAGACTGTTATTGACAAAATAGCAGTGAGTGCGCTATGTGCTGACATAGAGGCACTAGGCCAAACCCAGCATTTGATATCTAGGGGTGATTTTGATGTATATCTTGCTAAAGCAGAAGACATTCCTAATATACTATTGGAAATAGGCCGTTTACGAGAGCTCACTTTCCGTCTAGCTGGTGAAGGCACCGGAAAGTCTTTGGACATAGACGAATATGACAGAAGCTACCTCAATCTGTTTATCTGGGATAAAAAAAACAATAAGGTAGTAGGCGGATATCGTATGGGCATGGGAGCCTCTATCTTTTCTAAAGAGGACTTAGATCATTTCTATTTGAATAGTTTATTCGAAATCGACGAAGAAGCCATCCCAATATTGCGCCAGTCCATAGAACTGGGTCGTTCTTATATTATCCCCGAATATCAAAAAGCGTTTCTTCCTTTCTTTCTATTATGGCAAGGCATTCTAAAAGTTTTGGTGAGCAATACACAGTATCAATATTTGATAGGTCCTGTAAGCATAAGCAAATACTATTCTGGGCAATCGAAGAGCTTGATTATTGCCTTTGTAAAGCGTCATTTTTTTAATGATCATCTTGCTTCTTACTTCAAGCCTAGAACTCCATTCACACCTAGCATAGAGCAGGTTGATCTCGACAATATGGTCGATGCAGTCCAGGGGAGCAACTTGAAAGATCTTGAAACATTCATGAAAACCATCGAGCCAGAGCATATCAAAGTGCCTATTTTGCTTAAACAGTATACTAAGCTAAATGCTAAATTTATCAGTTTTAATATAGACCCCAATTTCTCAGATGCTTTGGATGGTTTGATGATCTTAGATGTAAAAAAACTTCCTGACTCTATTTTACAATTGCTTAATGAGAAATAGGTGAATAAGATTAGGGCATTTTTTCGACTCCTTTTTTTTGCTATTGGCTCCCTCTTTTTTATTTCTAGATATTTAATAAAGGCCGCCATAGTAGGGAACAACCTCGATCGCGCTTTACGTGTGAGAAAACAGTGGTTTAGTATAATCAATGCTATGCTAGGTGTTCGAGTTGAGGTTTTTGGGGAGATGCCAAAGGAGTCTGGCCTATTGGTTTGCAATCACCGATCCTACTTTGATCCATTGATAGTGATGCAGTATTTACTAGCACTTCCTGTAGGTAAGGCCGAAATCAAAAAATGGCCCATTATTGGTTATGGTGCAAAAGTATCTGGTTCTGTCTTTGTCGATAGAAAGACCAAAGAAGGAAGGGACAAGGCAAGACAAGAAATTCTTAATACCCTGCGTAAAGGATATTTTGTCATCAACTATCCTGAAGGCACTACACATATAAACCCCCAAACAAATGAGTTTAAGCCAGCGCTTTTTAAAGATGCGGCTGCAGAAGGTTTTTCTGTCTACCCTATTGTACTTGAGTATCAGCGCGATGAGGATGCATGGATAGGAGACGATACATTTATACGGCACTTCTTTGATTGTTTTGGTAAGAAGAATACATATATCAAGCTTAGCTATGGCCCAGTCTTAAAATCAGATTCTGCTACAGAATTAATGAACATGTCAAAACAATGGATAGATAAGGAATTGTTAGTATTGAGAAAGAATTGGCATCACTCCGACCCCACAATGATAAAGCATGCAAAAGAAAGTATGGTATAGGAAAAAGCGACTGTGGCTATGTGTCATTCTATGTGCCCTTTTCTTTATTACAAAGATGGAATGGGCCAAAATGCGCTACAACAAAGAAGCATTTATAACTTCTCTTAGACAAAATAGCTCTGATAAAATTGACTTTGACACCCGAGTAGTAGATAATAAGACGATACATTTTCTCACGAAGTTTAGTCTTGAAAAGCTCCCTATTTTATTGATGGTACACGGCTCTCCCGGGTCATTGAGTGCCTATGAAGCTTATTTAAATAATGCTCAACTGAGTGCAAATTTCAATTTGATTTCTGTGGATCGTTCTGGTTTTGGTTTCTCTGACTTTGGCCAATCGGAATCTTCGCTGAAGGTTCAATCTGATTTGATTGCTGCTATCCTAAAAGATTATCCAGATCAAAAAAAAATACTCTTGGGACATTCTATGGGTGGGCCAGTAATCGCGAAATTAGCTATGGAATACCCCCACTTAGTGGATGGACTTGTGATGGTTGCCCCATCTATTAGCCCAGCATTGGAGCCTTCAAATACTTGGCGTAAAGTCATGGACTTTCCGCTGATACGTTGGTTTACCCCAGCTAGTCTTAGAGTTTGCAATCAAGAAATCATTCCTTTGAAAGAGGAGCTATTAGACATCGAAAGAGAGTGGAGTCAAATCGATATTCCTATTCGGATTATTCAAGGTGAAGCGGACAATTTAGTACCCCAGGGAAATGCTTTCTTCGCAAAAGAAGCTATGTTCAATAATGACGAGGTAAGTGTTCGCATTATTGAGGATGGCAATCATTTTATCCTTTGGAGTGAAATTCCTATTATCATTGAAGAGACTAAGGGTCTATTGGATTTGATATAGTGTTTTAATAAGAGAGTTACAAGATGCTAAATTTTATTCGGCGTCTTGGTATACACTTTTCTTATAGTTGCTGAATTAATTGAATTAGTTGAAAAATACCTAATCCAAAAAATACCACTCCAAAGATTTTGTTGGTGTAATTATTAATCTGATCTAAACGATCTTTGATTAAGCTGCTAAACCAAATATACCCATAGAAAGCAATGAAAGCACCTAAGGCCGAACCAAAAGAAAAGTTTGCAATAAAAGCGTTGTCATCGAATACCATACCATAGGATTGCAACCAGACACCGATGAAAATCCAGAAAGGCACGATTAACAAATTCATCAAACCAACAACAAAGCCTCTCAAGAAATCGAAATAATCGTAATTTGAGGCAGGCTTTGACACTTCACTCACTTGTTTGAAAAAATAGTAGGCTCCTAGTATAAAAAATACAATAGTTGAGAAAATTTTGATGTAATTCCCTAGCTCAATACTTTCCGTAAAAAGGTCTAAGCTTTTTAGCGCTATAAAGGTATATACAAATTCCATAATAGTAGCTCCCGCGGCAATCATGAGTCCTGCCCGTTTTCCCTTAGCTATGGTACGTTGAATAACCGTTAAGCTAATCAAACCGATAGGCAGTGATCCTATAAAACTAATCACTAAAGAAACTAAGAAATAATATAAGAGATTCATTATCTACTTTTATAAAAGCCCATTATAGCTTAATTTTAGCCATCTTCATATATTGACGATAATCACGGATGCTGCTGTAGGCTTCTGACCAGGTCATTCCACTTACTCCTCTTTCACCCTGGGCTTTTCCTAATTGATAGATAATTTTCCAGTGTGCATATATGTCTTTATATGCTTGCCAGGTAGAGTAAGTAGGATCGTAGATATGCGCTGGTTCACTCGCGATACCATTGAACTCCAAAATTGAAAAGGCCTTGCCCTTCTTTAGCTCCTTCATACTTTGGCATTTCATATCGAATCTACCATAGTGAATGCCTTCCATCTGAAGAGCAATCTCATCAAAAACTTTCACTAAGTCGTCGTCTATATGTTCGTTTCCATTTAAAAAGGTAGTCCCTCGGCAATGATTGCCTATAGGCTCTAACTCAACCTCCTCGTTATTTCCGGGTATCGTTTTCAATAACTCTGGGTAATTTTTTCTGAAACGATCGAGTTGAAATCTTGCTCTCGGAAAGTTTTGCATCAACTCTTCTACCGTGGAGTTCCCATCTCCTTTTACACTTAAAGTCTTTTTGATACAAACTGAAGTTATCTTTCCTTGATTTGCATCGGGGTATCTATAATAGAGTATGCTCACTTCCAAAGGATAGGCAATAAAATCTTGGATTAGAAAATCTACTGTGATTTTGTCTAGGTAACTTTGAAGCTCCTGCTTAGACGAAATTTTTTCAACCAAGAAACCTCTTTCACCTATGTCAGGTTTGGCAATCAATGGAAAGACAATACCTGCCTCTTTTATAACATCCATAATATGCTCAATATCCTTATTCTCCTTTTTTATCAATTTGGTATTCGGGATAGTATGTTTCGGAAGTCGGTTATAGATATTGATTTTAGATTCCCCCATTACGCCTCCCGTTTCAATCACAGGGTTTACTGCGCTAAAGAAAAAAAGGGATCTGGAGCGAATACCAAAGTAAAGCCAAAAAAAAACAGTTGGAATATTAGCAATATAGACGGGATAGTATTCCCAATTGCTCCATTTTACGTAAAAAGAAGATTGATTGAATTTCTTCCACATGGCACTTAAGAAGAAAGCGTATTGCGATGTCTAATGGTAGAGGCTGCAACACCGAAAGAAGAAGGTAATTCCATTTCTGGTTTCAAAATCTTTAGTCCGATTTTTATCAAGGCTAAGTGGTGGATACAGTGCTCGATATTGTAACTCAATTCCCTTGCCACGGTAGAAGTTATACTAGTCGTGGCATCTTTTGCAGGAAAAAATTGCACTTGGCTTGCAAGATTTAAATCATCTAGACGAAGGATGATGTCATCAATGGTTTTGATAGCCGTTTCAGGACGCTGTTGAATATTTAAATCCCTTTCTCTAAGGCAGTAATTTATTTCTTGCTTATTTACTTGTGAAAGTAAACAAAGAAAAAATTCGATGAAATGACGAGTATGTTGTCCGATCGTCGAATTGGACATTAGCTCTATTTCTTGACTATACTCTTCATCGGTAAGCTTAGTAAGGTATAATTTAGCATCATTTAGAACCTCAATTGATTCATTTATTAAGTCCATATTCTTCATTAATTGACGGTGCGAAGTTACAAAATTATATGTATAGACCTTCCGAAGGCTAACTTTAGTAGCTTCATTTTTAAAAATTTATCGCCTTTTTTGCAGGTATACAACCCGATATATTAGCTAAAAAGTATGTTTACCGTTATATTCGCTCTAAATATGTATAGATTTTCGCTCATTTTTATTGCTTTTATTATATCGCAAACACTTACTGCTCAGGAACTTAGCCCGCGCGTAGTTGAAGTTGGCGCTGAAGTACAAAAGTACCCAACTGGGATATTATTAACTGTAAGAGCCGAATTTAGTTTAAAACTCCATCATGCTATTGATTTCCGAATAGGATACAACGGTCTGGATCATGAAGATTTTGGAGTGCATGACTCAGAAATTGGTGGTGGTTTTGGAGGTTCTGTTGGGTACCGGTACTATTTCAAAGAAAGCCACGTCAAGTGGTTTGTGGGTGCTCGGACTGACCTTTGGAATAATGAGGTAGACTGGATTGATTTTGATGAGCAAGGACAAATCCCAATAGCGGAAGGTGTATCAGATATATTTGTGCTACAGCCTACAATTTTGGTTGGGTATCACTGGATGTTTCGAGAGCATTTTGTCTTTACGCCTACTGCTGCCTTTGGAGCAGAAATAAATATCATCACTGATGGGGCAGATATTGGACAAGGACCAATACTTCTTTTAGGCGCCAATCTTACGTATAGATTTTAATTATTTCCACTAGTAAAGTAGTATGTGTACAGTAACTTTTATCCCTAGCCAAGACGGGAATTTTATTTTCACCTCCAATAGAGATGAAGCCCCCAAACGCTCTGCTACCGAAATGGTTAGAGAAGATATATTGGGAAAAGAAGTGTTATTTCCTAGGGACTCTTTAGCAAAAGGTACTTGGATCGCTATTGCTAATTCGAAGCAATTGGTTTGTATTTTGAATGGCGCGTTTATCAAGCACAAACATCAACCGCCTTATAAATTAAGTCGCGGAATTATGGCTTTGGAATTCTTCAAGTATAAAAATGCCACTGACTTTTTTGAAAATTTTGATTTTGGCGGAATGGAACCTTTTACTATGGTCATTTTTGATGATGAGCGACTATACGAATTGCGTTGGGATGAAAAAGAAACGCACGTCAAAAAATTAGATCCTTCAAAAACCCATCTCTGGGCATCTTGTACTTTGTATGCAGATGAATGGCAAGAGAAAAGAAAACAATGGTTTGCAGATTGGAAACAAAAATATAGTGTGGTCAATCAAAACAATGTATTAGATTTTCATAGAAATGCAGGAGAAGGAAATTCGCGATACGATGTTGTCATGAACTATAAAGATATTGTTAGGACTACGAGTATCACTTCTATCATCAACACTAATGAGAAAATGTCTCTGCGTTATGAAGATCTATTAGATGGATCGATAGAACATGAGGACTTAGAACTTCGGTAAACCGTTAAAGTTTCGCGGAGCACCGAAGGTGTGGAGCTCGAAAAGAGTCAGGGGTGGTAGTGGTACCGACTTTTCGTCGGTAGGAACGGACGACCCGGCCCACGCCGTTAGGCAAGTGGGGAATCCCAAAAAATATATTCCTTAAGATGCTATCATCGCGATGGCAAAGGCTACAACTGAAATCAAGAAGCCAATCAGAAAGATCCGATAAGCTAGGTGAAGTAGTTTATACTTTACTGCTAAGCCTGACCAAGGATGTAAAAATTTTGGCTTAGTGCGTCATAACTCAGCGTGTCGTCCACTTGAAATTTGCGCATCCCAGCTACATAGTCATTCAAATTCATCTTGCTGAAATTTCCAAAAAATAGATACTCCCCTGCTTTGTTGACGGTCATGTCTAGGCTCACATATTTCTTGGTGTGTTTCGGCATAGTAGCTAGGATAGCAAAAGCAATCGTCAACGAATAAGTCAAAATAAAAATAACAAATGAAATGCGCAGCGATAAATAATTTCCAGATAAAAATTCCGGGAGAAAAGTACTGAGCAAAATGGAAACAATGATGGCATTGACACTGATCAATATATTCGCTTTATTGTCTGCAATCTTATTGAACTGTACGTGGTTGTTCATAGAGATCCGATACATGGTCTCAATGCCACGGCCAATTTTATTCGTTTTCTTTGCTTTCTTCTTAGCACTCTTTTCTTTGTTTTCATCTTTCATAAAATAAACTTTTTGATTGTAATAAACACTAGATTGAAGTATTCAAAACTCTTCATACATCCGAGCCTAGTGCGCTGGTTTTTGCACCTTGACCATCGCCAATAATATCACACTCACCACTAAAAATGCAATCAATGAAAGAATTGCAGTTCGCATGTTGGTTAGGCCTGATACATATCCAAATGTAAAAAGTCCTAATGAAATTGAAAATTTTTCTACGACGTCGAAGAAACTAAAATAGGAGGAAGAGTTCTCTTCGGTGGCTGGAATCAATTTAGAATAGGTCGAGCGAGACATGGACTGCACGCCTCCCATCACTAAACCTACTACCATAGCAATGCCGTAGTACTGCCCTTTGCTATAGGTAAAATAAGACGCGATAATCACTAAGGTCCAAATCAAGATGATGGTCATCAATGAAAACTTATTGCCTTTTATTTTGGAGAGTTTTGAAAAGAGATATGCTCCCAAGGCGCCTATAAGTTGCAGAAGTAAAAGCAGTTGAATCAACTCTCCTGTTTCGAAGTTTAATTCTTTTTTTGCAAAAACCGAGGCCATTGCAATTACTGTTTGTACCGCTGCGATGTAACAGAAAAATGAAGCTAAAAATAGCTTGGTATATTTTTGAGTTCGAATTTCTTTGAAAACTTTTACGAGTTCTTGAAAGCCTTTGTAGACTAAACCTTGTTCTGATGATTTGCCCTCGTGTTGTGGCAATCTTCGAAAAGGTATTTGTGCAAAGCCTATCCACCAAAGTCCCACCATAATAAATCCAATCTTCATAGCCCCTAATTCGTTTTCAAAGCCTAATGAAGTATGAAAAGTTATCATCGCTAAGATTATAACTAAGAGTATCACGGAGCCAAAATAACCCATAGAAAAACCCTTTGCGCTTACTCGATCATAATGCTCTGGCGTGACTATCAATGGTAAAAAAGAATTGTAAAATATTTGTCCACCTGCAAATCCAATAACTGCAGACATAAACCCAAGTAACCCAAATACAAGGT
>CAYZUW010000044.1:0-16901 GCA_964481325.1 uncultured Saprospiraceae bacterium | reverse complement strand
CTTTTATTTCTTTTCTGTCTTCCGTCCCTATTGAAGCGATTACTTTACCAAATGCTCCTTTTTTGAACTCTTCTTTTAGTTGTAGATTCATCGTTTTTTCCTTTGCTTCAGAAGTAGCCCCTGTTATTTCTTCTTGTTCCGATTTGGTATCGAATACTTGTACTTTTCCAATCCCCTCAGCAGGCAGGTTTTTTGTAGCCGCTTGAGGGCTGCTACCAAAAAATGACTTGCCATCCACCGTTACTTTATTTACGTTCTTTCCATCTGCAAGAATACTTCCATCTGATTCTACTTCTATACCTGGCAATCGCTTTAGTAGATCTTCTACGGTAGACCCTTCTGGAACCTTAAAGGTAGTAGCATCATATTCGATGGTATCTCCCCTCATTTTGATGGGGGCCTTGGCGGCTTTAATGACTACAGTCATCAATTCCTCCGCCAGCTCTGCCATTTCGACATTTCCTAGATTGATATTTTTGCCATCATGTGCACTGGCGTCTACTGTGGTTGGGATATAACCTATATAGGTAGTTTTCACTAGATAATCTCCTGGAGCAATATTTTTGAAAATAAAATCTCCACTGAGTTCTGATTTGGTAAATTCTACCATGGTCGAATCCTGCTTCTCTAAAAGAAGAATGGTGGAAGCAATCAAGGGTTCGCCAAGCGTATCTGTTACAATACCTGTGATGTTGAAGGTATTATTTTGAGCGAATCCTGAAAGACTAAGTAAAATAAAAAATATGGGTAGACTAATTCTAAATAGCATATGCGATTGGTGGTTTGTTTTAATAGAGAACAATGCTTCTACATTTAATTTTTCCCTAATGTGAAATTTTCGCGAACTTGAAATTAATATAATAATGCCTAATTCCTCTTTAGATACGGGACAGATCGTCAATTTTGACTTTATTTAACAAATAATTTTGTTAATAAGATGTGAAGAGCCGTTATTTTGGTGGATAGTCCATTTTTTGGAATCCTCTAGTTTTCTGGATAAAATTCAATAGTAAAATCAAATTTTAACATGGGTAGTAGCACAAAAGTTATATTAGGAGAACAAGAGTTTTTTAAGGGCATTCCTCAAATTCAGTATGAAGGAAAAGCATCCAAAAATCCGCTTGCGTATAAATGGTACAATGAAGAGCAAATAGTAGCAGGCAAAAGCATGAAGGAGCATTTTCGATTTGCAGTTTGCTATTGGCATACATTTGGGGGAACGGGTGGAGATCCATTTGGTGCAGCCACCAAACAGTTTCCCTGGTTAGAAGGGCAGAGTGTAGAAAAGAGAGCAATGCAAAAAATGGATGCTGCTTTTGAGTTTATCACTAAGCTTGGGATTCCTTATTATTGTTTTCATGATTTTGATTTGATAGAAGAGGGGGCTACAATCGAAGAGTCCGCCAGAAGACTTGAATTTATCACTGACTATGCTCTGCAAAAACAAAAGGCGTCTGGTGTGAAATTGTTGTGGGGAACAGCCAATCTTTTCTCGCATCCTAGGTATATGAATGGCGCATCAACTAATCCAGATTTTGAAGTAGTCGCCCATGCTGGAGCACAAGTCAAAAATGCCTTAGACGCTACTATAAAATTGGGTGGTGAAAACTACGTATTCTGGGGAGGACGTGAAGGCTACATGAGTCTGCTTAATACAAACATGAAAAAAGAACTAGACCATATGGCTCGATTTCTACACATGGCAAAAGACTATGCTCGCGAGCAAGGTTTTAAGGGTACCTTTTTTATTGAGCCAAAGCCAATGGAACCTAGCAAACATCAATATGATTTTGATGCCGCCACTGTGATTGGTTTTCTTCAATCGTATGGATTAGAAAAAGATTTCAAACTCAATCTTGAAGTCAACCATGCCACCTTAGCGCAGCATACTTTTCAGCATGAACTACAAGTAGCTGTAAATCATAATATGCTAGGCAGCATGGATGCCAATCGAGGAGACTATCAAAATGGATGGGATACGGATCAGTTTCCCAATAACCTATACGAGCTGATCGAATCTTTCCTAGTAATACTTCCAGCTCATGGTTTCCAAGGAGGAGGCATCAACTTTGACGCAAAGACTAGACGTAATTCTACAGACCTTGTGGATATCTTCTATGCCCACATAGGCGGAATGGACTCTTTTGCTAGAGCCTTGCTTAGTGCCAATGCAATTTTGGAAGAATCAGATTATCTTTCTCTAAGAGCAGAAAGATACAACTCTTTTGATACTGCTGATGGACTCGATTTTGAAAACGGAAAACTCCGATTGGAGGATTTAGCCAATATTGCGTCTAAAAATAGCGCTGTTACGCAAAGAAGTGGTCAGCAAGAATTGTTTGAAAATATAATTAACCAATATATATAAGGGAAAATACTGAGTCTGCTCCAAAAATTCATAGAGCCCTAAAATGTTATTGAACAATCATCAGAAAGTCATGTAATCGCCTTTCACTCCTATCAAGTGCGACATGCCGCAGGCATCAAAGCACGACAAGGCGGAGCCGCGTAGAGCTGAGGGGTGGAAGTGGCATCTCCCCTCTATTATAGATGCATGGCAATGCATCTATAATAGAGGGGAGATATAACGGACGACCCGACTCCATTCCGCTTTTTCGCGGGATAGGCGGCAGCCCCAAACAAACTATATCTCTGTTCATAATGAGTACCAGATTATAACTTCTTTCCTTACATTTCTAACTATATTTGCAAAAAAAAAACACGGTATGGACACACTTGCTAAAAATAAAAAATCTATCTCTGTACAAGCTGCGGATAATATCAGAATCCTATCCGCTGCCATGGTTGAAAAAGCCAAGTCTGGGCACCCTGGTGGCCCGATGGGAGGTGCAGATTTTATGCACGTACTCTATTCAGATTTTATGCAGTATGATCCAGATGATATGCATTGGCCCTTGAGGGACCGATTCTTTTTGGATGCGGGTCACATGTCTGCTATGTTATACGCAACGCAGACACTACTAGGCAATTATAGTCTTGAAGAGATACAAAATTTTAGGCAATGGGGAAGCCCTACACCGGGGCACCCTGAAGTGGACGTCGATAGAGGAATAGAAAATACTTCTGGTCCACTTGGACTTGGGCATGCCTTTGGTGCTGGAGCAGCAGTCGCAGAAAGATTCATTGTCGCTCGATTCGGAGAGGTGGCGTCGCATATGACCTATGTGTACATCTCTGATGGGGGTGTGCAAGAGGAAATTTCACAAGGTGTGGGACGCATTGCGGGTCACTTAGGACTAGGTAAGATTGTCATGTTTTATGACGCGAATGACATCCAGCTTTCTACGGTAGTGGATGATGTGACTGGAGAAGATACGGCTGCAAAATACAAGGCATGGGGATGGCATACCGTGACTATAGACGGTAATGACCACGATGCCATACGCAAGGCTATACAAGCCGGCATCGATGAATCCGAGCGCCCGACAATCATCATAGGTAAGACCGTTATGGGAAAGGGGGTCGTCAATGACGCAGGTGACGTGTATGAAGGAGAGGTTGAACTACACGGAAAACCCCTAGGAAAATCTAATGCTTCGTTTGAAAAAACGATAAGTAATCTAGGAGGAGATCCGAATAATCCATTTCAGGTAATGGATAATGTGGCGACGCATTATCAATCTGTCTTAGACGAAAAACGTCAAAATGCTGCGAGTAGAAAAAAGGAGTGGAATACTTGGGCTGAGGCTAATCCAAGCCTTGCACAAAAGTTTGCAGATTTTCATGCTAAAAAACTGGACCACTTAGATTGGGACGCATTTGAGCAAGTAGCGAATAAGGCTACTCGTGACGCATCTGGAAAAGTGCTCTCCATGCTTGGAGACCAACTAGACAACTTGGTGGTGATGAGTGCTGATCTATGCAATAGTGACAAGACAGAAAACTACCTCAAAAAAACTAGTGCATTTACGCGCGGTGATTTTAGCGGTAAATTTTTGCAAGCTGGTGTAGCAGAATTGACTATGGCTGCCATGGCTACTGGTATGGGACTCCATGGAGGTGTGATTCCTGCTTGTGCTACCTTTTTTGCCTTTTCTGATTATATGAAGCCTGCCATGAGAGTCGCTGCTTTAATGGAAACGCAGGTTATTTTTCTTTGGACACATGATGCATTTCGTGTAGGAGAAGACGGGCCTACGCATCAGCCTATAGAGCAAGAAGCCCAGTTGCGCCTATTGGAAAAACTGCAAAATCATTCGGGACTCAATTCTCTCCTAGCATTGCGTCCATGTGATGGAGATGAGACGACTATAGCATGGAAGATGGCTCTTGAAAATAAGGCCACCCCTACTGGCATGATACTCTCAAGACAAGGCGTACAAGACATAACCATCGATAATCGATATGCCAACGCCCAACAGGCTGAGAAAGGTGCATACATCGTCACGGAAGACAGAGGGGATCTAGACATCATCCTGGTTGGCAACGGTTCTGAAGTATCTACCCTATTTGAGGGCATGAAAATGCTTCGAGAAAAACAAAACTTAAGAATTCGTCTGGTTTCGGCACCTTCCGAAGGATTGTTCAGAAAGCAAAGTGTCGCCTACCAAGATGCAGTGTTGCCTGGTGATATTCCGATTTTTGGATTGACTGCGGGATTATCTGTTACACTAGAAGGTCTAGTAGGCGCTAGAGGTAAAGTACATGGGTTAAATCACTTTGGGTATTCTGCTCCGTATACAGTGCTAGACGAAAAGTTTGGCTTTACTGCCCAAAGTGTTTATGATAAAGTAATGGCGTTTTTGAGAGATTAAGAATTCTTTGTAACGGTCTTCAAAGAACCGCTTCATAAACAATAGTATGAAGACGTTTCCGTTTTAATGGTCTGTTAAATTTTTTGATTTGAATAAAAATTGACTTTACTTTGTATATCGACAAAATATATCGCTTTGAACATACTCTTCATATCTCTCTTTTTCTTGTTTTCTCTACAGTCTATTTTTGCACAGGATACTTATTTTACGCGTGTAGGTCACGTCAAAGTGAATGCCTACAGTGACTTGATGGATGTAGAAGCAGACAACTATCAGATAGCTGCTACATTCAATCCAGAAGACGGCAGCCTCAAGTTTCAAGGCCTACTTAAGTCCTTTATGTTTGATTTAGGGCTAGCCGATCGAGTCCTTAGCGATAAGCGTATCAACGTGGTAGAAAAGCCTAAAATATTATTCGAAGGTAGAGTGGTCAATTTCAGACAAATAAAGCTAAATAAACCTGGCGAATATTCTATCAAAGTTAGAGGCCATTTATTTATATGGGGATACAAACGATTGATGGAAACTACAGGTACATTGACTGTAAATAAAGATGGTACGATAGATAGCAATTCAAAATTCAAAATGAAAATTGAAGAAGAAAGCCTTGAAAAGGTAAATGATTTGATGCGTCAACATCTCCCTTCCATAGTCAATGTGTCAACTGACAATTTGGGGCTATCGAGAGACTTCTACATAGAAGCCAAAATGTTGCTCAAACCACTTATCAAGCCTTAACAAACAAATTCTATCAAAATAAAACGATTATGAAAAAATTACTTTTAGGATTATTAATCTTTTTCCTTTCACTCGCCTTGGGTGGATTTTATGCCTGGAACATGTCGGGAGACAGTGTAGCAAAAAAAGACGCTGATCATAGTCTTTCTGCATCCACCTTATATCAAGAGTACAGTTCTAATGAAAAAAAATCCAATGTTAAATATATCGGCAAAACTATCGAAGTAACTGGTACCATCTCAGAGATGTCCCAAGATCAAGAAGGCGCCACTGTACTGATGTTTATAGAGCCTGGTCAGATGGAAGGCGTCATGTGCACTATAGACAAAGATCAAAACACGGGCTCACTTGCACTAGGCCAATCTATAAAAGTCAAAGCTCAATGTACTGGAATGCTAGAAATGACCGGTGTGGTTCTAAATAAAGGAGTATTGCTAAAATAGAACCTTTTGGGTATGAATTAGGTCGAGAATGCCCATCTCGGAAAAGCAAATGTTTTTTTGTCTGAGCCGGGCTCTGCCATACAGCACTGACTTATCGGTCCTGCAGACTCCTGCTACTATTGATCACTCATATGTTTGGCTATCCATATAGCTATTATTCTATATTCAGGAAAGGCGAACATTACTGTATTTTCTCCCTCTCGCATCAAAAAAAATCATCATGCTTAAATTACCAATATCTTGGTATTGTAGGCAAGTCCAATATCGTGCAACTTTGTACATAAGGAATTGAACAATCCTTAAATTGAACATTCTAACCTCCCCACCCTCTACATTCTTCAAAGAACAAGAATTTTTTTATCAACGTATGTCGAAGCATTCGTATTGACTCACATTATTAATTGGATGAAGAATATTCAGGGATATTGCAAGTTTTTTTTGATTTGGATTGGTCTTGGTACGCTGACGAGCTTTACTAATACCTATTCAGACCAACCGATACTTGGTATCAATACAAGAATGATTCAACAAAGTATTTTGGCTCCAGATGGGAACAATATTTTAATGGCATCTGGGTCACAAATTTTAGTCTGGGACATTAGCAAAAAACAAATTTTACGGCGCTTTCATAGCGCAAACTCCGATGTAGTCTGCATGAGCCTATCGAAAGATGGGGCCATGCTCGCTGCGGGTTATTCGTCAGGTGAAATTACTATCTGGGATACCAACACTTTTGAAACTCTACAACATTTTGACGCTCACACCAATCAGATTTCGGCAATCGCTATTGATGTAAACGCTGGCATTCTTGCTAGCGGTGATATCATGGGCTTAATTAAGGCTTGGGACACGACTGAAGGCAAACTACTACAAACTTACACTCATCATCATGACGCGCAAATAAATGAGTTAGACATCAGTCCAAATGGAAAACAAATCCTATCTGGCAGTAAAGATTCTTCTGCAGCGATCTGGGATATCGACAAAAACGAATTGGTGCATAGTCTAGTTGGACATATTTCGGCTATTAATACTGTTCGATTTATAAGTGAAACTACAGTAGTCACTGGTTCAGATGACAAAACTATTTCTGCATGGGATGTTCAAACTGGTGAAATAAAACACACCTTGATTGGGCACAAAAGCAATATTATCAATATCACCAAAATTGACTCAGAAAAATTTGCTAGCATGGCTACCAATCATGAAGTTATTATTTGGGATAAAAATACTATGAAAGAGTTGGATCGATTTGACTCAAAAGGACCAGACATCAAACAAGTTACATATGCTGGCAACAAAATGATTAAGCTTCGAAATGATCATAGCCTTTCCCTTTGGAGTTTTTCTGAAAGAAAGCAAATAGAAAGTATTAAGATAGAATCGGCTCCAATAGTTTCGGCAAATATTCATAAAACTGAAAATTTTATTGTCAGTGGAAACAAAAATGGATTTATACAAAAACACCAACTTTCAAATGGGGATTTGACTCAATACTTCCCGGCACATGAAAAAGCTATTCAACAAGTCGCACTCTCACCAGATGGTGAATTAACAGCGAGTGCTTCTGATGATAAGCTTGTCAAAATTTGGGATACAGACTCTGGCGAATTAATCTACACTCTAGAAGGGCATAAGTCGAGTGTGCTTAGTGTTTCATTTTCACCAGATGGAAAGTTTCTATACACTGCGGGTAAAGACAAGCAAATTAAATGGTGGAATATGACATCTGGCGTAATGATCAATTCATTTAAAGCGCATAGCTCAAATATTCATCAGTTGATTTCTTTGGCAGACAACAAAGTACTTTCTGTTAGTTCAGATCGTACAATCAAAATACATAATGCTGAAAAAGGAGTACTTGAGTTTGAAATAAATACCCATCCTAACCCAATTCTATGCGCAACTTTTAATGCCAAAAACAACCTACTCTTTATTGGAGATAATACTGGAAAAATTGGAGTGTATAATTTAATGGAAGGGAACATGGTTTCTCAATTTCATATGCATCAAAGTGGAATCAAATCTTTATGTCTCTCAGAAGATGGTAGATATCTTTTATCTTCTTCTGCAGATAAAACCTCGAGCCTTTGGAATCTTACTTCAGAGTCCATAGAACAAACCTTTAGTGGACATACTGAAGGATTGAGTTTCTGCTCATTTGGACAAGATGAAAAAACGATAGTAACAACATCTTTAGATAGCCAAATAAAAGTATGGGCCATTCAGGATTTGGTACACCATTAGAAATTAGCACAAAAAAATACTCCTATTAATTGATAATAGGAGTACTCTGTATAACCTTATATAAAAACAACCAGTACTTAATTAAGTTATGCAAGACCCAAGTATCATACTTGGTCTTGCGCACCAATTACTGCTGACATGTACATTCTATTCATAGCCGCGATATTTGTTATAGATATTTCTTTCGGACATTCTACTTCACATGCACCTGTATTTGAACATGCTCCAAAACCTTCTTCATCCATTTGCTTAACCATAGCTCTTACTCTACGCGGTGCTTCTACCTGCCCTTGAGGTAATAAAGCTAAGTGATTCACTTTTGCAGAAGTGAATAACATGGCAGATGCATTTGGACACGCTGCTACGCAGGCACCACATCCAATACAAGTCGCTGCATCCATAGCACGGGCTGCAATATCCTTTTCGATAGGAATCGCATTCGCATCTTGTGCTTGACCTGTATTCACAGATATGTATCCTCCTGCTTGAATGATTCTATCAAATGCAGAACGATCTACAACCAAATCCTTAATCACAGGAAATGCTGCTGCTCTCCATGGTTCAATAACGATAACATCCCCATCTTTAAACTCACGCATATGGAGCTGACAAACGGTTGTCCCTCCTGATGGGCCATGTGGTTTACCATTGATTACCATATTGCAAGTACCACAGATACCTTCACGACAATCATGTGCAAAAGCAATAGGCTCTGCTTTTTTAGAGACCAAATTCTCATTGAGTACATCCATCATTTCTAAGAAAGACATGTGGTCATGTGCTTCAACTTGGTGGTTTTCAAAACTACCTTTATGGTCTTTACTTTTCTGTCTCCAAACTTTAAGCGTAAGCTTCATAATTATTATATTTTAAACCATGATCCAATCTCTCAAATCATAGAAAATTAATACTATTTATAAGATCTAGTTTTCAATTCTACATTCTCAAACACAAGATTTTCTTTATGTACTTTTGGTTCGTTTTCGTCCCACTCCCAAGCAGCAACATATGTATAATCCTTATCGTTTCTAGCCGCTTCACCCTCTGGAGAAGCATACTCCTCACGGAAGTGACCTCCACAAGATTCATTTCTATCTAATGCATCTAGCATCAAAACTTCTCCTAACTCTAAGAAGTCCGCTACTCTAAGTGCTTTTTCTAATTCAGGATTAAATTCATCACTCTTGCCTGGTACAAATACATCTGAATAAAACTCCTTACGCAAATCTCTAATCAATTGCCTTCCTTTCTTAAGACCTGCTTCATTTCTCGCCATTCCACAATATTCCCATACGATAGATCCCAATCTTCTATGGAAGCTTTCCACAGATTGATTTCCTTTGATATTCATCAAGCGATCGATTCTATCTTGAGATTCTTTTGCAGCAGTATCAAACTCTACTGTATTGTCTTGTATGTGCGGAGTTCTTATTTCTTTTGACAAGAATTGACCTATTGTATACGGTATCACAAAGTATCCATCTGCAAGCCCTTGCATCAGAGCAGAAGCTCCCAATCTATTAGATCCGTGATCAGAGAAATTACACTCTCCTAAGGCAAACAATCCAGGAACATTTGTTTCTAAGTTGTAATCTACCCAAAGACCACCCATAGTATAATGTACCGCTGGATAAATCTTCATGGGCATTTTGTACGGATTCTCTCCCGTAATTTTAAGATACATATCAAAGAGGTTACCGTACTTTGCGGCCACTACTTCTTCTCCTAATTTACGGATGACTTCTTTTCCTGGATTATGAATTCCTTTCGCATGCGCCTCACTTTTGCCATATCGTTGTATCGCAGATGCAAAATCAAGGAATACAGCCAATCCAGTTCCCACTACACCTTTGCCTTCATCACAAGCTACTTTCGCAGCACGCGAAGCAACATCTCTAGGCACGAGATTTCCGAAAGCAGGGTATCTTCTTTCCAAGTAGTAATCTCTATCTTCTTCAGGTATATCTAAGGCAGTTTTGGTACCCTTTCGGATAGCTTCTGCATCTTCAACTTTATTAGGTACCCATACTCTACCATCATTTCTTAAACTCTCTGACATTAGCGTCAGCTTAGATTGGTAGGTACCAAACTGAGGGATACAAGTTGGGTGAATTTGTGTATAACATGGATTCGCCATCAAGGCGCCTTTATGAACAGCTCTCCAAGCAGCAGTGACGTTACATCCCATAGCATTGGTAGACAAGTAAAATACGTTTCCATATCCCCCTGTTGCGAGTACTACACAATGTGCAGCATGTCTTGTCAACTCTCCTGTCAAAGAATTTCTTGCTATAATCCCTCTGGCCTTTCCATCTACTTTCACCAAGTCAATCATCTCATGACGATTGTACATAGTCACATTTCCTAAGGAAATTTGGCGAGAAAGCGCAGAATAAGCACCCAACAATAATTGCTGTCCCGTTTGACCTTTGGCATAAAAGGTACGTGAAACTTGTACTCCACCAAAAGATCTATTCGCTAACAATCCTCCATATTCTCTAGCCAGTGGTACACCCTGAGCAACAGCCTGGTCAATAATGTTAACACTTACCTCCGCAAGACGGTGTACATTTGCTTCTCTAGATCTATAATCTCCACCTTTAATGGTATCATAAAAGAGACGGTAAACACTATCTCCATCATTTTGATAATTCTTGGCTGCATTGATTCCTCCTTGAGCCGCTATACTATGCGCTCTACGTGGACTATCATGGAAAGTAAAGGACTTTACATTGTAACCCAGTTCTCCAAGGGTAGCCGCTGCAGACGCACCAGCCAATCCCGTACCCACCACAATAATGTCGATACGTCTTTTATTATTGGGAGCCACCAAGTTCATCGTACCTCGATAGTTGGTCCACTTCTCCCCTAAATTGCCTTCTGGTACTTTTGGATCTAAATTTATCATATTTCTCTAAACCTTATGTTTATGAATTATTTTCAAAAATCAACCTTAATTTATCTCATATACAACCATATCGGGATGATGGCAAATAGTAAGGGTACCAAAATGGAATACCCAGTACCTAAACCCTTTATTATTGGAGTATACTTTTTATGATTCAAACCTAAGGTCTGAAAAGCAGATTGGAAACCATGAGATAGATGCAATCCTATTACGACCATGGACAGTACATAAAAAACAACATAAAAGATATTCTGATAGGCGTTGTTAACTATCACGTAAAAATCTTTGTACTCTTGCCCTTCAATAATAACTGGAGGTATAACTCCTAGCTTGTTTTTTAACCAGAACTGCCACAAATGTATAAATAAAAATACCGTAATGATGATTCCTAAATTAGCCATATTCTTGGAAGCCCAAGAAGTATTTTTTGATGGAACCGCATATTTTGATTGCTTTGCCCCCTTGTTAGATAACCAGATTACTATACCTTGTACAATATGGAGTAAAATGAAAGTATACAATCCATAGGACAGCGTCTTGATTACTGGATTGGTCACCATAAAGTGGGCGTAAATATTAAAGGTGACACCTCCATCCGATATAAGCAATTGCAGATTTCCCACGAGATGGACTAGCAAAAACACTATTAAAAACAAGCCTGTAAGGCTCATAATTAGCTTTTTTCCAAGTGAAGACGTTAGAAAGTTCAATACCCACATAGTTGTTCCTTATTTGATTTTCCGTTTTTAATATTATTATACCTTATCTAGGTATATTCCCAAATTTAAATAATTAACATAAGTTATAGGAATCGGTTTACTATTTAGAATCAATCTAAAGAGTTAAGCGGTAGTGCCATGCCCAATTGCACTATCTTTGCACCCAAAAAAAATCAATCGTGGAACAACAACAAGAAATACATTTTTTAGACTATCTATCTATATATCCAGAAATCGCTCCTCCAGTGACCTTAACAGATGATAGTCAGGTTGCTTTTAGCAAGTACAATAAGCAGTTTAAACCCATAATGATTGATAAATTCCTCGCAATGAGCGAAAAAGACGCCATTGATGAATTTACAGAATTCGTTCCTTGTCTAAAAATTCCAAACACTAAGGACTTTTATGCCGTAATATATTGGAAAGCAAGTTTGATGAACTATCAATATATTCTTGTAACTTACGATAAATCTGGTGTCTTGGTAGATAAAGCTATCATCGCAGGCACCTCCTCTCCCAACGGTGAAGATTTAGTCAGATCAGTGGCAAGTATAGACGAAGATTGGATCATTACGATCGTTTCTGGTGCTTCGATACAAGCTAAAACCGATTACAATCCAAAATCAAGCAATGCTTTTACCCTAGAGATTCTAGAGGGAGGAAAGATAATTTCCTCGGAATAACGGAAATTGAATAATACCCATGAGTAAAAAAAAGAAGCCCTTTAAAGGCAAAAAAATAACAAATGCTGAACTACAAAAGCGTATCATTCAGCTATTTAAGAAGAACCCTTCTAAACGATTTAGCCCAAAGCAAATCAGTGCTATGTTGCGCATCAGCAACAATAAAGACTCTGTAAATGCTGCCTTAGAGCAACTGAAAGAAAAGGGCTTACTACGACATAGAGCAAAACCAAAGTTCAAACTTAAGCATAAGGGACTTACGAAATTGAGACAAACCCTGATGGGTACGATCGACATGACGCGTACTGGCTCAGCCTATGTAGTCACTGAAGCGCGTGAAGAAGATGTGTATATACCTGCCAAGCGTATGAATGGTGCCTTGCACGGAGATACGGTAAAAGTGAAAGCGTTTTACCCAAAAAACAGATCAAAACCAGAAGGAGAAGTCATACAAGTAACCGAAAGAGCCAACGATCACTTTTTGGGCACCCTGAATATCACTAGAAACTATGCCTTAGTTGTACCAGACAACCCCAATATGGCATTTGATATTTACGTCCACAAACAAGATCTAAGAAATGCACAAGACGGAGAAAAAGTTGTAGTTAAAATAATTGAGTGGCCGACCAAATCTAAGCCAACGCCTGCTGGAAAAATCACCTCCGTTCTAGGGTTGACTGGTTCTAGCGATATCGAAATGAAATCCATCTTGATCAATAATGGATTCTTACTAGACTTTCCAGATGCAGTCATGAAAGAGTCTAAAAAGCTCAAGGCGCAAATCACTCCGCAAGAGGTGGAAAAAAGATTGGACATCAGAAACATCACTACCTTTACTATTGACCCACTGGATGCCAAGGATTTTGATGATGCCATTTCTATTCGCTTATTAGATGACGGCATACTAGAGATAGGCGTACACATTGCGGATGTAACACACTTTGTGAAGCCCAAGACAGAGCTAGACAAAGAGGCATACAAGCGCTCCACTTCTGTGTACTTGGTAGACAGAGTACTGCCTATGCTTCCAGAAAAAATCTCCAATGAATTATGCTCTCTGAGACCTCATGAAGACAAATATACCTTCAGTGCTATTTTTCACTTCGATGAAAAAAACAAGATTACTAAAGAATGGTATGGTAAAACGATTATCCATTCCGATAGAAGGTTCACTTATGAAGAGGCACAAGAAGTAATCGAAGCCGAAAAAGGAGACTTCGCCAATGAGTTATATGCACTCAATAAATTAGCAAAAGAATTGCGCAAAGCTCGATTCAAAAAAGGAGCCATCAATTTTGAGACGGAAGAAGTAAAATTCAAGTTGGACGAAACGGGCAAGCCCATCGGTTTGTATATCAAGCAAAGAAAAGACGCTCACCTACTTGTAGAAGAATACATGCTCCTTACCAATCGCAAAGTAGCTGAGTTCATCCAGAAAAAAGGAAAGAAAGAAGAAATACCATATATATACAGAATCCACGACCTGCCCAACGAAGACAAGGTGATGGATTTTGCCTTGTTTGCAAGAGAGTTAGGAATCAATTTAGATACCAAAAACCCGAAGACCATAGCCAAATCCTATAATGATATGATGGCGAAAGTGGCGGCCGATTCAGGTCTAAAAGTCCTAGAATCACTCGCCATTCGTACCATGTCCAAAGCGGCCTATAGTCCAGATAATATCGGACACTACGGTTTGGCGATGGAAAACTATGCGCACTTTACCTCACCGATTAGACGATACTCAGATGTATTGGCACATCGTATCCTAGAGAAAAATCTCAAAGGAATGCATAGAGTCAACAAATCAAAACTAGCAGATAAGTGCTTACACATTTCCAAAATGGAAAGAAAGGCCATGAAGGCAGAACGTGAAAGCATCAAATACAAGCAAGTAGAATACATGCAAAATCGGGTCGGCAATGATTTCGACGGATACGTTACTGGTTTTTCTGATAGAGGATTCTTTATAGAACTAGCAGATGTGAAAGCTGAAGGGATGGTCAAGTTCAATACCACTGGCGACCACTACATTGTAGATGCTAGCAGACTCAAAGCGAGAGGCAGCAAATTTGGTCGGGTCATCAAGATGGGAGACAAATTGAGAGTAAGCATCAAAAGCGCAGACCTTGAAAAGAAGCAAATAGATTTAGTATTTACTGAAGAGGAGGATTAGAGTTAGGGTTAGGATTAGCATCCACACCTTCCGTACTTATATCTGGAGTAGCCTCCTGCATAGCTTGCTCTCTTTTCCCAAAATTGGAAAAGAAATACCAAATGATGCCCGCGAGAATCACCATGTCGGCTACGTTGAAAATACCCGTACGCAGTTCGCCAATCCCTACATTCATAAAGTCGACTACTTTGCCAAAAGCAATCCTATCGAATAGATTACTCAGTCCACCCCCTAGAATCATACTGAAGGGTACGACTTGATTTTTGAGCAAGTCCTTGCTAAACAAGGTCATATAAAACAATCCAAGAATTAACAAGATGGGTAATAGCTTGAGCAATAAGATATTCCATATACCTTCTAGCTCAGAACCCCATCCTAGAAAAGCGCCTTCATTCTCTGCATATATCCAACAAAACATCTCGTCTAAGTAACAAGACTTACTCTTTCCTTCAAATACACTCTTTGCCCATACTTTTGTACCTTGATCGATGATTATAGAAACAAACACTACTGTTAGCACTTTGGCTATTCTTCCCATTGTTATTTTATAAGTGGACGCCAAGATAACAAATTGCAAGAATTAAATTATATTTATAGCTCTAACATAACCTATATATGGAACCATTCTTTAGTAATGATGCAGTCACCTTTGGGGTATTACTGACTGTCTTAGGATTGATTTTTTACACTTCGCATTCGGACAATCCTGCATGGAAAAAATTTTACAAGTTTGTCCCAGCATTGTTACTTTGCTATTTTATCCCTGCCATTCTTCATTATCCACTAGGATTGATCGCCGCTCATTGGTATCCAGATGGTAGTCTTGATGCTGTTTTAGCACAATATAACTTGGTCTTACCCAAAGGCTTGAGCTATGACGCTATCAATGCCTTTTTAGATGACAATGGTGTTCCAGCAGATGCCTACACGGGCTTACAACAGCATTCCAAATTATACTATGTTGCTTCTAGATATATGTTGCCCGCTTCGCTCATTTTACTATGTTTAGGTATAGATTTTCAAGGGCTCAAAAATCTAGGTTTCAAATCCATCATCATGTTTTTTGCAGCTACACTAGGCATTATGCTAGGGGGCCCGATAGCTTTATTGATTATCCTAAATGTGGCGCCAGGCATTGTAGATGCCAACCCTGATGAACTTTGGCGTGGCCTTTCTACCGTTGCTGGATCTTGGATAGGTGGCGGTGCCAACCAGACTGCCATGAAGGAAATATTTGAGGTCTCTGACAGGATTTTTTCCACTATGATTGTAGTCGATGTAGTGGTTGCCAATATGTGGATGGGCTTCTTACTATATGGCGCGAATGTGAGCGCCAAGATTGACAAATGGTTCAAGGCGGATGCTTCTGCCATAGATGATTTAGTGGAACGCGTTAGTTCCTATCGTGCGAGTATCGCCAAGATACCCAGCACTACAGATTTGTTTATTCTAGGGGCCGTTGCTTTTGGTGGGGTCGCCCTTGCTCACTTTGGCGCTGATATATTGACTCCGTTTTTCAAAGGATTTTCAGAAACCCTTTCGAGCATGAGACTAGACTCTCTGATGTCTCATTTCTTTTGGTTGATTGTTATCTCGACTACCGTCGGACTTGCACTATCTTTCACCAAAGCGCGTAGCTTAGAAGGAAGTGGTGCGTCCAATTGGGGTTCTGTTTTTATATATATTTTGGTGACTACTATCGGTATGAAGATGAACATCGGTGACATTTTAAGCAACCTTGGTTTATTTGCGATAGGTATCATTTGGATGATTGTTCATGTCATCATTTTATTGCTTACTGCTAAGCTTATTAAAGCACCATTCTTTTTCGTTGCTGTAGGTTCGCAAGCTAATGTAGGTGGTGCGGCCTCTGCGCCGGTTGTTGCCGCGGCGTTTAATCCTGCGCTTGCTCCGGTTGGAGTGTTGATGGCAGTATTGGGGTATGCGGTAGGGACATATGGTGCGATTATCTGTGCGATTATGATGCAGGCTGTGGCTGGTGGGTAGAATCTGGATGGGGAGGGCGCATAGCAATGGCGCCCTAACAAATGCCAAAATATGTATAAATACTCACTTGGGGTCATCACGAGGCTGTCGCCCGTGACCAGGTCATCCGCTATATCTCTACAGTGCCTTACGAGATGTCGCTTCTACCCTTCAGACTGTGAAAAAACTAATGTGAATGATTCTTTTACATACATAGAATTTTGTA
>CAYZUW010000043.1:15436-16912 GCA_964481325.1 uncultured Saprospiraceae bacterium | reverse complement strand
CATATTAAGTGTGGTTCAAGACTCAATTTATTAATAGAATTTGGTATGTTTGCGCAACAAAAAAAGACAAACATGAAGAATTTTGTGTATTTTATTATCCTTGCAGCTTTTTCTGCATGTGGTGGAGCTAGTTCTGGAACCTCATCAAGTTCTGGTGGTAAAAGCATAGATGGAGAGATTGTGCCAGGGTATGGATTTATTAATCACACTGATAAAGGAGGAGTCAAACCTAAAGTAACTGAATACGCTTATTTTGATTACTACGTGATGGATGGAGATTCCATGCTATTCACAAATACAAAAATTGGTGAAGGCACTCCACAAAAGGTTCTTATCACAGATGATTTTTCTGGGCAGAATGCAGGACAAAAACCATTGGTATTAGCTTTACAGAAGATGTCAGTAGGAGACTCTTTGTCTCTGTTTATTCCACGAGACTCATTGCCTCCAGAAAATAATTTGAAATCTGATAAGCTCACTTATCATATATCTCTTGTAGAAATAAAAGATGAAGCAGGTTTTCTTGCAGAAGTAGAAAAGGAAAATGCTATGAAGCAACAAGCCATGGTAGCGAACCAAGCACGAGAAGCGGAAATAGCGGAGATGGTAAAATTAAGAGCAGCAGAATATACCCAAGGTAAATTAGATAGCAAAATCAAAACGACTGCCTCTGGATTGAAGTATCTTATCCATGAAGAAGGAAATGGCGTATTGCCTAAACCTGGACAAGAGGTATTTGCTAATTACTATGGTGCGCTGACTGATGGTACTCAATTTGATAATTCTTTCAAAAGAGGCCAATTGTTTAATTTTCCACTAGGTAGAGGGAGAGTTATTAGAGGTTGGGATGAAGGTTTTGCCTTATTGAGCCCAGGTGCAAAAGCAACTCTATTTATACCTGCAGAATTAGGCTATGGTGCGCAAGGTTCTCCTCCTAGGATACCACCAAATAGTGAGCTAATTTTCTATGTTGAGATGGACAACGTTAGATAATTATGACAGAAGACCACTTAGCTAAACTGAAAGAAAGATTGCGGGCCCTAAATCAATATCTTTGACGTCGATAAAAGACTTGTCGAGGTTGAAGAAAAGGAGCAACTCACTTTAGATCCTGAATTTTGGAATGACTCTTCCCGAGCTGAATCTATCTTGAAGAATATCAAGATGAATAAAAATTGGGTGAAAGACTACCAATCTGTATCTGCTGTCTATGATGACACTGAAGTGTTATTGGACTTTTTTAGAGACGGTGAAATAGAAGAGGAAGAACTTAAAGTTCAGTTTGACAAATGTGAAGCAGTAATTGCTGACCTAGAATTCAAATCCACTTTAGATACCAAAGAAGATTCCCTTTCCTGTTTATTAGAAATAAATGCGGGTGCTGGAGGTACCGAGTCTTGTGACTGGTCTGAAATGCTCTTGCGCATGTACACCATGTGGGGAGAAAAAAAAGGTTATAAAGTAAGACTCTTGAAT
>CAYZUW010000043.1:0-15426 GCA_964481325.1 uncultured Saprospiraceae bacterium | reverse complement strand
TGGCAGGAATCAAGTCCGCAGAAATCGAAATTGAAGGAGACTATACCTATGGTCATTTGAAAGGTGAAAATGGGGTGCATCGACTGGTGCGCATTAGCCCCTTTAACGCACAAGGAAAAAGACAAACTTCATTTGCTAGTGTATATGTCCATCCTATGATTGACGACACGATAGAGATAGAAATCAACCCCGCGGATATTGAATGGGATACCTTTAGAGCTAGTGGCGCAGGAGGACAACACGTAAACAAAACGGAATCTGCTGTCCGTGTACGTCACTTTCCATCTGGCGTAGTCGTAGAGTGTCAAGAAGAAAGGTCTCAACACAAGAATAGAGACAAAGCATTGAAGATGCTGAAGTCTCGTTTGTACGAATTAGAACTTCAACAGCAATATGCTGAAAGGGACAGTATAGAAGCTGGGAAGACAAAGATAGAGTGGGGGGCTCAAATCCGAAGCTACGTTTTAGATGATCGGCGTGTAAAGGATCATCGGTCTAATTATCAGACAAGCAAGACGGATGCCGTATTGGATGGTGATTTGGATGCGTTTCTAAAAGCGTATCTGATGATGGGTAAATAAGGCTATTTTGTGTTTTTATGTACCCATTCTGAGTATTGTTCGCTGCCCGTAGCCTTCCAACTAGTAATGCAGGGGGTATCATATGAGTGTAGTTTATTAAGTGCATTTTGTAGCTTTGTCCAGTTTTGCTCTGTTGACTTCAAAATACTTACCCATTCTTTTTCATTATTAATTTTTCCTTTCCAGCGATACATACTCTGTGTTGGATAAATATTGGCACAGGCTATTAGTTCTTGTTCCAGCAAATGAGCGCAAAGAGAAGTGGCTTCTTCTTCACTGGGATAAGTAACATAAATCACTAAATAATCAGACATTATCATTAGTTTAGTGCAACTAAACTAAGCAAATTTGTCAGTTTTGACAGAAAAGTCGCGTGTCTTTTTTCTTATCCTTTGCCTAGCCTTTCTAGGTGTGAGTCTAGGCCGCGCCTATCAATGCATTTTTTGGGATATACCTATACGGTCTTTGCTTTGGAATGAAAATTGGATGGCATCTATAGTGTCATTGTTATTGGGCCTTTCATGGGAGGAGTACCTCAAGCATTCTAATGCCAACAGTACTATCCAAGGTATAGTAAGCACGCTGGGATATATACTTTTAGTATGCGCAATAATAGCTACGGTTCGGTTCAGAAGGATATTTACTAAAGTGGCATTGTATCTTAGTTTCCTAGTTCTATTATTTATTGCCTTGCTATATCACTTAGAGAAATTTCAAACCGCAGGTCAATTTTTTGAGTATACACTTCAATTCGCAACGCCCTTAATACTATGGTACTATCTTAAAAAGGGTGTTACTAAGTCCTGGATTTTGTTTCTGAAAATTTCTATTGCCTTGACCTTTATCAGCCATGGCTTGTATGCTTTAGGATTTTATCCAGTACCTGCTAACTTCGTTGCTATGACCATTCAAGTTCTTCCCTTGAGTCAATCTACAGCGATATACTTTTTGCTAATAGTCGGGATATTGGATTTGATTTTTAGTGTGGGACTTTTTATAGACGGAAGATTATTTAACATAAGCGTATGGTACTGCATTGTATGGGGCTTCTTGACGACAAGTGCTCGAGTGGTAGCCAATATAGACTTAAGTATGTTTAGTAGCACGTTCCATCAATGGTGGTTTGAAAGCATGTATAGATTGCCGCACTTTTTAATTCCTGTTTTGCTTTTATTGATATGGAAAAAGCAAAAACATAAATTACCTACTGTGCCAAAATAACAGACATGTTAAGCAGATCCTCATTGAGCGGTTTAGACTTATGTATAGCATCTGCAAAAGGAACATAAACCAACTTATCATTTTGGATTCCTATCATAACGTTGGACTTGCCCTCTAATAAAGCATTCACTGCACCGTAGCCCAGTCTGCTGGCTAACATTCTATCCGCTGCAGAAGGGGAACCCCCTCTTTGTAAATGTCCAATGACTGCCACCCGAGTCTTATCCTTTCCAATAACAGCACTTACTTTTTCTGCAATCTGATGCGCTCCTCCAAAAGAAGAACCTTCCGCCACAACAATCACACTGAATAACTTCTTGCGATCTACGCCTTTTTTTAAGGTGGCAATAATTTCTTCTTCAGAGGTCGTACTCTCAGGCACAAGGATAGTTTCAGCTCCCGATCCTATACCAGTTGCTAAGGCAATGAATCCAGCATGCCGCCCCATCACTTCAATAAAAAATAACCTATTGTGAGAATCCGCCGTATCTCTTATTCTATCAACTGCTTCTATTGCGGTATTAATAGAGGTGTCAAACCCAATTGTAAAATCTGTTCCGTAGAGGTCATTATCTATAGTGCCTGGAATACCGACAAAAGAGATGTTAAATTCCTTGGTAAATATTTCAGCTCCCGTGAATGTTCCATTTCCACCAATAGCTACACAGGCGTCGATATCGAAAGCGTTCAGTTTGTCGTATGCAATCTGCCTCCCTTCTGGTGTCCTAAATTCCTCGCTTCTGGAAGTCTTCAATATGGTGCCACCACGATGTATAATATTCCCTACATCTTTAGTCTCTATTCGTTCAATTTGCCCCTCAATCATACCACTATATCCTCTGGAAATCGAATACACGTGCAAGTCATGATAAGTGGCTGTTCTTACGACTGCCCGAACAGCTGCATTCATTCCAGGTGCATCTCCTCCAGAGGTAAAAACCGCTATTCTCTTTATATCTTTTCCCATTTCCTATTAATTTATTGGCGTTTTCTTTTCTTATGCAAAGTAAGTTTAATTCGCATTAAGTCATATGATACCCTATGAGTTTTTCGATAGGCGAAGCGCAAATATCCTCTATTTTTAGTTGAGATGCCTTCATTACTTGAGCCAATTCATCCGAAAAATAATATGCGATACTTCCCACAAAATATTGAAGGCAAGTCTTGTATTCTGGATTAAGCGCTATTTGACTTTGGACGAATTTCGCGAATGAATCTTGAACTATATTATTCACATGGGGATGATGTTTGAGATGATGAATGCATTGAGCAAAGCTTGCAATATATCGTTTAGGAGATTTACGACCATAAATTTTCCCAACCAATTCTTGTTTCGAAACACCTGAAAAGGAGGTGATTTCTGCCTCGATTTTTTTATCGAAATTGCCTTCAAAATACACTCTGAGAAAGGATTGACCTAAATGAAAGCCAGAACCGTAGTCTCCAAAAAGATAGCCTGAATTGAATAATACTTGCTTTATCGTTTTGTCTTTATAAATGCAAGACGCTGCACCAGTCCCAAGGATATTTATTTGCCCATTCTTTTCATTGGCAGTAGCTCGTGCCGCTGCAAGCAAATCAGAAGCAATCTCTATTTTTCCAAAATTATGAATGGATTGGATGCACTCCTTTATGATCAATTTTGCTGAATCTTGGCTACATCCTGCACCGTAGTAAATCAAGTCTTCGTCGGCGTCTTGTGCTTTCAATATAACTCGCAAAATAGATGCAATGTCAGCTTTATTCATATAAGTTGGGCTGATACCAGGATAGCTTCGAATAGGTCCAATAGATCCTTTTTGAATTCGTACGACTTGTGTACTCGTACCGCCAGCTTCGATAATAATCATATGCTTTGCTTTTCGAAATCAAAAAATTGAATAGTAAACTTTGAAGATTCTCTTTTCTTTATAGGTACATTCCAAAATCCGTCATACTTGATTGAACTAGGGTAGTACTTATCATCTATTTTGAGGAGCTCAATATTCATCGTGACATCAAACTGATACAAACCTGCGCTATATTGTAGTTGATAGTCTCTAGCGATTACTTGGAAAGTAGATTTGTCAAAATACGTCTTAAGATGCTTGATCACCACTTTATTCTTATCCTCAAATTTTGGTTTTACCACAGCTTCAAAAACATAGCATTCTATATCATTATTGAATTTTTCACTTTTGATTTTAAAGTCGTAAAACTGAACCATGGGTTCTGTGAAAATACTAGTTTTATCTCCTACGAAGGGGACATTGGCCTTCTCGCCGGGTCTAAAAATCAACTTCTTCAATTCAAAAACATACTTCTCAAGTCTAGACGTACCGGATGGAGTCAATTTAGGATTGGGGTCATCACAAGTTTTTTTGTGCGTATAAAATAATCGATCATGCATGTCTGAGGTAAAGTACTTATACTTACGGGATTTGCGCTTCTTGAAATAATTACCTTCATCTCGTGTGGAAAGAAAATCCATAGTGCGGCAATTCTGCGCTACTTTTTGCTGAATTGTATCGAGGTATGAGGCTCTTTCTTTTCCTTTTTTATCAAAATAGGCAAATTCATTTTCGGATCGATAGGAAATGAAACGCAAGTTGTGAAATGCCTCTAAAAAAGAATCATCCGTTCTAACCATTTCTATAAAGTCCTTAGTATCAAAACCTAACCTAGAAGCAGTAACTACGAAAGAATCTAAGTATATCAAGGCAGAAATGTCATTTAGACTGTCTTTTTGCGCATTGACATTCCCTATATATAAGGAGATGAAACTAATGGCAAGAATATGATTAAAAACTTTTCTCATACAACACTTCCTATGGATTAGGATTTTATATTTGTGGACAAATATAGATAATATGCAGAAAGTAGCAGTAATAGGAGCAGGAACCATGGGAAATGGTATAGCTCACGTGTTTGCCATGAATGGACACGACGTTAAATTGGTTGATATAAGCGAAGACGCGCTCCAAAGGGCATTATCAACCATTGAGAAAAATCTTGATCGTATGGTTGCCAAAGAGCGAATCACTCAAAAAGTCAAGAAGTCAACACTGAAAAACATTAGCACGACTTCGGAGATAAAATCCATTAAGGATCGCGATTTAGTGGTTGAGGCCGCTACTGAGAACGTAGACTTAAAGCTAAGAATATTCAAAGAGATGGATGCGCATGCTAAAAAATCATGCATTTTGGCTACGAATACGAGTTCTATTTCCATTACTAAGATAGCAGCTGTTACCAGCAGACCAGATAAGGTGATAGGCATGCACTTTATGAATCCAGTGCCGGTGATGAAATTGGTAGAAGTGATCATAGGGTATTCTACAAGTGCATCGGTTACGAAGAAGATAATGACGCTTTCCAAAAATCTAGGGAAAATACCTGTTGAGGTAAACGATTATCCTGGTTTTGTGGCGAATAGAATCTTGATGCCCATGATCAATGAAGCGATTTACACCTTATTTGAAGGCGTAGCTGGCGTCAATGAGATAGACACTGTCATGAAATTAGGTATGGCCCATCCGATGGGGCCCTTGCAATTGGCTGATTTTATAGGACTGGATGTTTGCTTGGCTATTTTAGAAGTTTTGCATGAAGGAATGGGTAATCCTAAATATGCCCCTTGTCCTTTACTTGTAAATATGGTTACTGCAGGGAAAATGGGTCGCAAATCCGGTGAAGGATTTTATACTTATGTGAAAGGCTCTAAGGAAACAAAAGTCTCCAAGCAGTTTGCGTAACTATGGTTCGATAGTAAATAGGTATTGTTAATTCGTAAATCATCATAATGATAAAGCTTTCAGATTATTCAACCAAACCTCCTAAAGGGTACGACAAGAAAGAAATACGTGCTAAAACCAAAGAGATACAAGAAGAAATAGCAGAACAACAAGAATTGCTACAAGCCAATAAAAAACATTCCCTATTGGTTGTTTTGCAAGGTATGGATAGTTCAGGTAAAGGAGGAACGACAAGAGAGGTCTTTAAGTTTTGCGCACCACATGGTGTGAAGGTGAAAGCCTTTAAAAAACCGACAGAGGAAGAGTTTTCGCATGATTTCCTTTGGAGAGTGCACAAGCATACACCAGCAAAAGGGATGATTCAAGTATTTGATCGCTCGCATTACGAAGACGTTTTGATACATCGAGTACACGGTTGGATTAGTGAAGAACATTGTGATAGAAGAATAGCGGCTATAAATACATTTGAAGAATTATTGGTTCATGATAATAACACTACCGTTCTGAAGTTCTATATGCACTTGTCCAAAGAGCGGCAGACAGAAAAGCTAAAAGAGCGAATCACAGATCCAACAAAAAATTGGAAACATAATGATGGCGATTGGGAAGAAGCAAAGCTGTGGGATAAGTATATGGACGCTTTTGAAAACATGATCAACAAATCTACCATTCCATGGATAATAGCACCAGTAGATTCTAGAACCTATAGAAACTATTTTGTAGCGAGTAAGGTCTTAGAAATACTCAAATCATTTAACATGGAGTATCCTTTAATAAAAGAATCTAAATATGTCTGACAAGACGCGTATTGATAAGTGGCTTTGGAGTGTGAGGATTTTTAAATCTAGGACTTTGGCGAGCACTGCTTGCAAGAGTGGCAGAGTTAAGAAAGGGGAAACGGCCCTTAAACCATCTTACTTGGTTTCTCCTGAGGAGGAAATATCAGTGCGCAAAGGAGGGTATAATTTTGAATTTAAAGTAGTAAAAATCATTTCTAAACGAGTGGGGGCTGAACTGGCTCGCCCTTGCTATGTTGATCTCACTCCCGAGGAGGAGCTGAATAAATATAATGCATGGTTTATAGGAAAAGCCAGTGCAGAAAAACGTGAAAAAGGAGCTGGTCGACCCACAAAAAGGGACAGAAGGGAGTTAGAAGAGTATAAACTAGATCGCTATAATTTTGATGATTTATAGGTAAATTTCAGCTCCGATTTCCTATTTTGACATAAACTATACTTTTTGGTTAGTTAACGAAATAAAATGTTACATGTAAAAGTGACCTTAAGATTCCATTAACGTCTTAAGCGTATATTTCTTAACAAACTAAAAACAAATATTTTATGGACGCGGAAATGATATCTGGTCAAATTTCAAACTTAATGACTTTATTGGTTGAATGGGCACCTAAGTTGATAGGCGCTATTTTGGTACTTATCATTGGTCTTTGGATCGTTGGTAAGATTACAAATGTTATCTCCAAATCTATGGAGAAATCTGGTTTAGACAGAGACATAGTCCCATTTTTAACTTCTATGATTAACGTTCTTCTTAAGATAATGCTTTTGATAAGTGTTGCTGGAATGGTTGGTATAGAAACAACTGCTTTTGTAGGTTTATTGGCTGCAGGTGGTTTAGCTATTGGTATGGCTTTACAAGGAACTTTAGGTCACTTTGCTTCAGGCGTATTGATTTTGATATTCAAGCCTTACAGAGTAGGAGACTTAGTCGATCTTCAAGGTCAGGTAGGAACAGTTAAAGAAATTCAAGTATTCAATACTATTATAGATTCACTTGAAAATAAGAAGGTAATTATTCCTAACGGTATTGCTACTTCAGGAATCATGACGAACCTTTCTGCTACAGAGCATTTAAGAGTTGATTTAAATATTGCAATGCCTTACGAAGAAGATTTTGACAAAGTTCAAAAGATTGTATTGAATGCACTAAAGAGTACACCTCACGTTTTAGATAGCCCTGCTCCAGTAGTGGAAATCGAAAAATTTGATGCGCATAATGTACTTCTTGCGGTAAGACCACATGCTAAATGTGATAATTATTGGGATGTATATTTCGGTTCATACAGAAATATAAAAGCTGCTTTGGGTGAGGCAAATATTAAAGTTGCATATCCAAAGAGAGAAATAGTCGGTGAGACTAAGGCGACGATGAATTAATATTAAGACTAATTCCTCAAAGCTGACTGGAAGGCCTCTCCCACAGGAGGTCTTCCTTTTTTGTTTAATATGCATTTAAGCTTTAGAATGACGCATCCTAAAACTCAAATGACATAATAGTACAAGTCGGTTCCTGCAAAATATATGAAAGCTATTTAAAGGGAGGCAAATGTCTTTATCCCTAGCAGAGAATTAGCTGGTGAAATTTGGGTGTCGATGAATTAACATTAAGGCTAATTCCTCAAAGCCAATCGGAAGACTTCTGTAAAAGGAGATCTTCCTTTCTTGTTAGTAGAACACAACATCAAGGGAAGAACGTATTACGTTCTCATTTTGCTTCGGCGTACTAAGTATTGCTGCAGGACTGGTCTGAATCCTTTGTTGATGTCTGTCTCAACATAGTCTATCTTATATTGCAAGCATGTCAAACGAAGTTTTTCTTTCATCTTGATTACTTGCTCAGTGTAGTATTCTTTTACCTGATTAGACTGCAGTCTAACCTCTTCGCCAGATTCCATATCAATGAAAACGTATGGTCTATTCTCAAACTTAAAATCTACTTCTAGTTCTTTATCTATCGTATGGAATAAAACAACCTCGTGCTTGTTATATTTTAGGTGTTGAAGCGCAGAAAAAATTTCGTCCATATTTCCTTGATGAAACATGTCGCTAAATATCATAACCAATGATCTACGATGGATGCTGTCTGCTATCTGATGCAGCGCCGCTGCTGCTGAAGTAGTTTTGTTATTTTCAGGATTATCGATCAATTTTTGCAGCATACTCATCAATAATCGATAGTGTACGGTGCTAGATTTGCACTTCGTATGGGTTTGGACTGCATTATCAAAAATAGTCAAACCAAAGGCGTCTCTTTGCTTCTTGAGCAGATTCATCAAGGCCGCCCCTGCTAAGGAAGAGAACAACAGTTTGTTTATCTTCTTTTTACCATCAAACTTTGGCTCTGGAAAATACATGGAAGAGGAAGCATCGATTACTATTTGACACCTCAAATTTGTTTCCTCCTCAAATCGTTTGATGTACATACGGTCCGTACGTGCAAACACCTTCCAATCCATGTTTTTAGTAGACTCACCAGGGTTATATACGCGATGTTCAGCAAACTCCACAGAGAATCCATGAAATGGACTCTTATGCAAGCCTATGATAAAGCCTTCTACTACTTGCTTAGCAAGCAGTTCCAAGTTACCTAGATCTCGTACTTCAAAATTGTCTAATAATTTCATGTATTGATGGTGTCTAATAGTCTAAACGATGAATATTGAATACCTGTTGCATTATTGATACCTCGTGTGTATAGGTATCTGTATAAAAAAAGCCTCTATAGCCAAAATGGCAATAGAGGCTCTAATTTATCCTAAATCCTAAATAGGATGGAAACATCCTACAAATGTGCATTTATTTTGTCTGCTAAAGCTTGCTTTGAAGTAACACCAACGTGCTTATCTACCAATTCCCCGTTTTTAAGGATTAGGATAGTAGGAATACTTCTTACTCCATACTTCATAGGGATATCTTTGTTGCTATCCACATTCATCTTACCTACAGTTACTTTTCCTTCAAAGTCAGTAGCCAATTCTTCTATAACTGGTCCTATCATTTTACAAGGTCCGCACCATTCTGCCCAAAAGTCGATTACTGCAACACCTTCTTTATCTAGAGCAACTTCTTGGAAGTTTGCATCTGTGAATTCAAAAGCCATACTTATTAAATTTTAATGATTATTTATTGTTCATTGGGAAAACACCCATATACCTAAAAAGTTGTAGATATATTCCCTCAGAATTCCTAATTATACTGCAATTAACACAAATGTAAAATAAAAAGATGTTATTATATTATTAAAGTTTGTATGATAGCATCTAATTCACTAACACTCATGTGTTTATAGTACTTTAAAAATATTTCCTCCGTCTTATTGACTAGGAAAAGTGCAGGAAGTGAGCCGTCCCAGTTCTCATCTAACAGTTTATTCCAATTATCCGTATTCAGCTTGAGTTCGTAGGTCTCAAAGGCAATGTTCTCCGTTCTTATCAATAAGTTCGCTTTTTTGCTATTGTCGCCTGCATTTAGAGTGATTACATGCATTTTATCTGGACCTATCTTAGCAGCGATTTCCTTTAGGTTTTCTATGTTGGATATACATGTTTTACACGCGGTATGCCAGAAGGCGTATACATATAATTTGTTGGTAGAAGCAGCCAACATATTTTGCAAGTCTGTCATGTTGATGGACTCAATTTGCTTTCCAGATGCTTGTTGCAATTTTTTCTGATCCTCAGCGCTCAGTTCAGTGCTCGGTAATGCTTCCGCATGAGGAATGGCAGACAAATCTGGTTGAGAAGAACCGCCTTGACCGCAGCTAGATAGCACAAAAACCAATAGCATAGCAAGTAAGCTAAGTTCTTGAAAGAAGGTTTTTATTTTTTGTGTTTGAGTAAGGATTTTCATATTAACTAAATGATTTTGCTTTTTAGGTTGTAGATTTATCCTGAATTTGGATACTAAGATAGTTAATTTGAATAGAACAAAAGTCAAAATTTTCTTTATCGTCTTTGCGGCTGTCACGGCACTCCTCAGATGGGTCATTTCAGGACACCCAAATTGGGTAGAACAAGTGTATAGTAAAGGACTATTTCCAGTAGTTAGATGGATCTTTGATCACACATTACATTATTCTTATTTTCCGATGATCTTCGTCTTTTTGTTTTTCGGTATACTTTATCTGCTGCACATTATCGTTCGACCTTTTAAAAAATCTCCAGATTCGATATTAACTAGACTGAAGAAGTTCTCTTTTTCTTTGATTGCTTTCTTGGCAATACTTTACAGCTCTTTCATGTGGCTCTGGGGATTCAATTATTTGAGAGTCCCTGTAGAAACGAAAATGGAATTCAACCCACAGCCCATTCTTGTCAAAGACCTTAAGGATAAATTGATCCAACGACTACCCGAACTGGAAGCGGCTAGAAATGCCATTCCACAGGTTAGTGATACTGCGATAGATACGAGCTATATCCCTGCGCAATTTGAAGACAAGATTCGTTCTCACGTGCAGTCTGCCTTAAAAGATTATGGCTATCCAGCAAGTACAGATGTGCAAGGCCGTTTTTTACCCAGAGGTGTTTTACTCAGGATAAAGACGGCCGGAATATATTTTCCCTTCGTAGGGGAGAGCAATATAGACGCTGGCTTGCATCCTCTACAATACTCCGAGACTCTAGCTCACGAGTTCAGTCATGCCTATGGTTTTGGGGACGAAGGAACATGCAGCTTTATAGCCTACCTGGCTTTGAAAGATTCGAACGAGCCTTTTATCCGGTACAGTGTCTTACTCAGTTATTGGCGTACTTTAGCGACCAACTACTTGCGCTACGACAATGAAGATTACCAAGCTTTTCGAAAGACTCTACCTGTTGGATTGATCGCTGACTTGAATGACATAGCAGAGAATCGCTCAAAGTATCCGTCCCTTTTTCCGAATGCTAGAAATGTGATCTACGACTCCTATCTCAAAGCACAAGGCATCGAAGAGGGGCTGCAGAATTATAATAGAGTTATTATGTTGGTGGAGAGCTACGAGAACAATTTTAGGTGATGCAGCAAAAATGTAAATTTAAAAGCTTTTAGCTATTAGCATTTAGCTGTTAGCAAAAATGTAAAACCGAAAAATTTTAAATGTAAAATGTAAAAGTGAAAAAATCTAATTCCTTAGGTGCCTTGTACAATAGTGCATTGCTTCGGTGCCTAAGGTGTTCGTCTTTTGAACCTAAAATCTCTTCTACACCAAGTCACTAATTTCACCCAGCACAGGATGCTTGAACGTAAAACCATCAGCCACCAGTTTGGCAGGACTGACGTATCTACTTTTCAAAACAAGTTCCGTCTCTGTCCTTAGAAAGAAGGTAGCGATCTCTAACAACCACGCAGGTTGAGGAATATGAAATGGCGCACCAACTATTTTTCTTATCGTAGCCATAAATTGCTTATTGCTAACAGGGTGGGGGGAAGCTAGATTAATAGCTCCTTGCAAGGAATCTCTTTCTATTATTCTTTCTACTGCGGTACAGAAATCATCGACGTGAATCCAAGAGATGATCTGATTCCCATTTCCTTGTTGACCGCCTAAACCTAGTTTAGCGAAAGCACTTAGTTTGGGGATGGCGCCACCGTCTTTGCCTAAAACAAAACTGATACGCAGTGCAGCTTTTCTTACTCCCTTAATCTCGTTTTCAAAAAAAACGGCTTCCCAGGCTTTGACTATGTTTTCAGAAAAGTCATCACCGATGATGCCTTCCGCTTCCGTCATAGGTGTATCTTCTGAATGGATGTATACCGTAGAACTGCTGGCGTTGATAAATACGCTAGGTTTATTTTCTGAGATTGATATGGCGAGATTCAATAATCTCGTGGGGATGATTCTAGAATCTAGAATTTTCTTTTTGTTGGCTTCGGTATATCTGCAGTCAACACTTTTGCCACATAGATTGATGATGACATCAGCAAGTTCGATTTTTTGACGCCATTCGCCCATGGTTTTCCCGTTCCAGTAAACATGTTGTTCCGTCTTCGGATTTCTAGTCAAGATCCAAACGGTGTGTCCTTTATTTTCAAAAAAGTTTTGAAGGGCTTGGCCGAGAAAGCCTGTGCCGCCAGCGATTAAGATATTTTTATATTTGATTTTCATGATTATGTTATTTAATGGTTTGGTAATTTTTGTAAAATTATAAATCGACCAGCAGTAAATGCTTTGTTGTCATACGATTTTGTAGCTCGCGTGAAAAACAATAGCATTCAGATTGTTAGCGATTTAAAATTTATTACCAAACCATTTGTATTTCTTTGATTAAAATTAAAATCCCTAAAGCCACCGTTCTAAAAGTGACCCAAGAGACGGTCATCCATAGGCTGATTCCCAATAGTTTACAACGTCTGATGTGCTCTAGAAACATAATGCCTATCACGGTGAAAAACATACCTAACAACACGAGCAAGGGAGCCTTGACCATTGACAATATGAACAGGATAGGTAGCAATAGTATCGCACCTATCATTGACACGGTTGACATATTGCCGAGATACGTGAGCCGATTTTCCTCTAGTAAAAAATAAGCCACTGTGCCTTGCCAAGCCACTTGACCAAAGCAGATGAGGAGCTCCGTTTTGATGCTGTGCGTCCAACCAAAATGTGGGAATAGATTCGCTGTAAATGCATTCACTATCAAGGCAGTTACGATTGCAACAAAGAGGATGTATGCCCATCGGAATGGGATATTGAATGAAGGCTCACACAATCTCGCTGTGCCTTGTGGTGGTGCAGCGGGCGCAATGACTTTTCGATTATAAGAGATAAACTTGTACAGTACGTTTAGCACTTTATACACCAAAGCATGGTGTAAGATTTTGTTCAGTACTGGGCTACTTTGAGTGATGATCTTTAGGATAGATGCTAAGCCATATGTAGTTGTTCCCGTCCTCGTATCATGCATGGCAATTTCGTCTTGCGCTCTCTCAAAGTCAATTTTCATTTGTGACTCCATGGGTACGTCTTGATAGGCACAGATGCTGTCCTGATCTAGTAAGCCTGTCTTGATAAATGCCTGTCCGTAAATTTGGCACATAGGACAATGTTTGTCTATCAATAATTTATTTTCTTTAATCATTTGCTTCAATTTTAATTGTAGTTGAATCAAAAACTGTTCTCACGTGTTCGAAACCACCTGAGTTCACCATAAGCATTTCTGGCGTGTACAAGTCATCATAGAAATGTCTCTTTGGTGACTTGTACACCTGCACTTAGACTTTGGTTTCCTTTGGTGGTTTCGCCAGCGTCAGCTTTGCTTTTTCTCGTTTTATCCTCTTGGTTATATATCTTTTGTAAATAGCCAAAGGCAAGGGGACTATGAAAAGATATATAACCATGAAACCTTGGAACGTATATCCATTGGGACCAAGTGAATTGGCATACACACATAGTACCCCTAAAACAGTAAAATATAGCACGACCATCTTTAAGTACCTTCCAATTTTGTGGTAGTATTCTGGGTCTCTATTTTTTTGAAAGTAAAGGCGGATACCATCGATAACTTGGAGGGCTCCGAATATGGGATACGCTAGTAGAGCTAAAAAAACAAATCCTTCCATAATTATATATTTAAAGTTTTAGAAAAAATTGAAAATTTGATACAAAAAAATAGGTACCGTAACTTTTAGATGCTTTATTATAATATTAATTTTTCAATCGGTTCGAAGTAATCTTTGTGGCGAATGCTTCTCTGGTATTTGCCTATCACTACTATGGGTGCACAAAAGAAGTAGAGCATAAAAAGTATCTCATAAAAATTGCCTAAATGAGTATGGTCAAGCACATTAAGGAATAGGAGGTGCCCAAGGATGTATCCTACACACATCAAAGCAAACTTCTCAAGATCTCTGTAGTAAGCGCTAGGATGTCCCTTTTGAATATACATGGAAATGGCGTCTATGATTAGGATTAGTCCAATAACCGGGTAGATTAAGATGGCCAGATAGCTTAAGCAGAGCAACAATATGATTAAAAATTCCATAATCAAATATTTTAAAAGTTATTGTATTTAAAGTTTTAGAAAATACTGAAAGTACATGGCAAATGAAAAGGGCACGATATATCAGCCCCTTGTACTTACTTATTTCAAAAACTTTATAAACTGGCCAAAGAATTTGTTATCAGACATCTTTACTAGCAATGCTGACAATTGGTCCATCTGGCCTAAAAAAGTATCCAAATCCTTAATGAGGGCATTGAAATGCGCCACATCTTCTTTGGGTCCTTCAAATTTTGTATTCTTCAATTCGGTCAATAGGTTTTGTATTGGTACGAACTCTCTTTTCTTGCGTTCATTGATGATTTTTTTGGCTACCGACCATATATCATGCTCTGCGCGGAAGAATTCTTTTCTTTCTCCCAGCTTGTTTTGCTTGCTTATCAGCCCCCAATTGATCAATTCTCGGAGATTGATGTTGACGTTTCCTCTAGATAGCTTGATTTCCTCCATCACCGTCTCTGTGTCTAGACCTTCTTTATTGGCTAGTAGGAGGGCGTGGATTTGGGCCATTGAGCGTGGTATTCCCCAGGATGTGCCTATGCTACCCCAAGTTTGTACGAATTCCATTTGTGCGTCTTTCAATCTCATAGTACAAATATAAACTAAATATTTCAAAGTTTCAATAATTATTGAAAATTTAGATAAATGTTGTATTAATTGTTTGTCCGAGAGCAAAATAGGACTTGAGCTAGGTACTAGGGGCTTAGGCTAGTTTGTCATGTACGCTTATTCCTAAAGGACTTATCTCACGTGTTCGAAACCACCAGAGTTCACCGTAAGCATTTCATGCTAGTACAAGACACCATAGAAAATTCTTTGGCGACTTGTATGTGTATACATAGACTTTGGCTTATTTTGGTGGTTTCGCCAGCGTCAGCTTTGCTTAGGTAATCATAAACGAAAATACCTGAATAGTTTAGAGATTTTTTAGCTGAAAAAGTAGTTAAGGAATTTTTCTGAAAAAATCATAGTTTATGAATTACTATTATTTCGTATCCAATACTGCGTTTAATAATACACAATTCAACGATTACATTTTTTCCGCATGAGGGATAGTAAGCAATACCGATGACAATCGGGATGTCTCCGCCTAGGTTGGCGGGCAGGCTGG
>CAYZUW010000042.1:0-17171 GCA_964481325.1 uncultured Saprospiraceae bacterium | reverse complement strand
AGATAACTCAGGTATGCTATCTTCATCTTTAAATTTATTCATCGCATTATACGCTACTTCTAAACTAAATTCGTTTTTAAATTTTAAACCTTCATTCATTAATATTTCAGTCGCAAAATCAATATATTTTTGAGTTTTCTCTTTAGCGCCAAACCTGAATACGTATGCAATATCATAAGTTGATAATCTCCTACTAACAAACATTTCTCGTGTCCTAAAATTAAGGTCATACCTAAATTTTAATATTTCTTTATGAGAATTATATTGTTGCTTCAATACTACAGCAGGTATACTTATTGGATAATCTGATAAACGTTTTGAAATTTTAATCTTACCATTTTCATCTTTGGTGAATGGCAAGAAATCGAACGTATAAGCAAAAACTAATTCATCAGAGAATCTCTAACCGTTTCTTATAAACATAATAGTAGGTGGATCATATAAATACATGTGAATGCCAAGCTTTCTAAATCCTTCAGATTTTAGAAATTCATTATATTTTTTATCAAGTAATTTATTGTATTCTCCTTTCTTCATTTTACAATAATACTAACACCTAAATTAATCCCTTTTAGTCTGAAAAAAATTGATAGTTCCTTACTCACATAATATGCGCCTCCTATGCAAACAGATACGGAATAACAAAAAGAGAAAATAGAATTATTATGAGCACAGAAATGAGATTTAAGATAACACCTGCTTTTGCCATCTCATGGACTTTGACATAACCACTGGCGAAAATAATCGCATTGGGTGGTGTCGCCATAGGGAGCATAAAAGCACAGCTCGAAGCCATGGTAACGGGTATCATCAAGTGTAGCACTTCATAGTCTAAACCAATAGCAATCCCTGCTACAACTGGACAAAAAATGGCGACCAAGGCTACGTTACTCATGAGCTCTGTCATGAACAACATAATGAGAATGAGAAAGGAAGCAATGATAAAAATATTGTTAAAACCACTAGTCGCTACCATATTACCAATGAAGTCTATCACACCAGTAGAAGACAAGCCACTTGCTAAAGACAAGCCTCCTCCGAATAGAATAAGAATGCCCCAAGGCAACCTTACAGTATCCTTCCACTCCAGTGAAAACTCGCCTTTGTTAAATTCGAAAGGGATGCTGAAAAGAGCCAGTGCAGCCAGCATACTTATACCTGCGTTGGAGAGATTGATAAATGGAATCAAGTCATTGACATAGGATCTGAATATCCAGAGAAAAATAGTAATCAAAAATATGATGATCACTCTACGTTCTCGTTTTTGCACTTTTCCTAATTTGGCCAGTTCGGCGTCGATGATTTTGTCTGATTCGGGTAGTTCTGATAATCCACTTGGGTAGATTAGTTTTACCAAAACGAAGTATATTAAACCAATTATCAAACAAGAAAATGGTACTCCCATGAGCATCCATTTTAGGAAAGAGATTTGCATGTCATACTCTTGTTCCATAAATCCAGTCATGACAATATTTGGCGGCGTCCCTATTATGGTAGCGATGCCTCCTACATTAGCAGAGAAGGCTATCCCTAGCATGAGACATAGCGCGAAATTTCTGTCTTTCGAGGTAAACCCGTTTTCGTCGTTGATTAATAATTCAATCACAGAAAGTGCGATGGGCAACATCACTACTGTAGTCGCAGTATTACTTATCCACATACTCAAAGAGGCTGTCGCTAGCATAAATCCTAGTATCACTTTATCTGGTGTTGTGCCTGTAAATCGAATAATATTGAGTGCTATGCGTCGATGCAAATTGACTTTCTCCAAGGCAAGTGCCATCACAAATCCACCAAAAAACAAAAAGACAATGGGGCTGCCATAGTTGGCACTCACCGTTTTCATATCCATGATACCTAATAGAGGAAAAATAGCTAAGGGTATAAGTGCAGTAACAGAAATAGAGACCGCCTCCGTTATCCACCAAGCTACCATCCAAATGGCAACTGCCAATACATCATCTGCCTCTGCACTTATCATCTCGAAAGGGAGATTGTAAACAACAAGAAATAAAATAGGTCCTAGAATGAATCCTATTTTCTTGTAGATTGAGTATTCTTCAGGCATAAATTGGAGATGTATTTTTTAAAAAATAGTACTGAATTTATATGTTTCTAGAAAGCCGATTCTTCAGCGACTATTTTGTCTTCGATATTTAAAAAAGTTTCTAGAGATTGTTCCACATAGAGCGACCTTGACCTAGATTTTGCCATGGGTGTTATCTTGACATGTTCCTCCCCTTCGGGCCCATCGTAGATCATAAATACGTTATAATATCCTCCTCCATTTGGGTTAGCCTTTGTATAGAACTGGCGGATATTTGCAGTGAGATATTCTTTTTTACGATAGATATACTTTTGAGAAGAACTTACTCGGAGGTAGGTATTGTCTACGTCGATGAAAGACTTGTTTTCTCTATACCTTATAAAACGCATTACAGCAATTATGAAGAAAACAATCCCAACTAACAAAGGAATAAAATTACTATTATCAGTAAAAATTCCTATTCCGATTGGAATCATTGCCAAACTAATAAACCCAGTTGTAAGCGCCAATATGTCGTTATAGTCAATCACATCGATGCTCAGCTCTCCTGCGTATTCATACACGTCTATATCCTTTTGATTTCCCACTTTGGGTTTCTTTGCTTTTTGAGTGTCTACATTTTGAGGTACGGTGTCTAGTGCATTGAGTAGTTTATCTAATTCGTTTTGGAAAGAAAACACGCTATTACAAGATCCACATTTAGCTAGCTTAGCGCCAAGATTTAAGTTATCCGACACTACTTCTTCGGAGCAGCTTGGGCAAGTTATCTTGGTGTATGCTTTATCCTTAGATTTCTTATTTTCTTTTTCTTGTGGCTTCTTGTATTCGCCTTCTATCGGATCTAATTGCATTGTAGTTGCTTCATTTTTCTTGAGGTGTCTAAGATAAGAAAATTATATGGAATGGTGAATCTGCTCCAAAAAATGCACAAAACACAATATGTCTCTTTTGGTAATATTTTCTCATGACGCACAAAAGGAATCTAGGCGAGACTTATAGGTTCTATTGTTTTACAGTATGGGTCTTTTGTATACCTATATATCGCGGAGTGCCGAAGGCGTGGAGCACTAGTGTCCGGTTAAAAAACAGGTCAAGATTAAAAAATCTCGACCTTAGGTGATAATTTTAGTCATCACACAGAAAAAATCACCATGTACAAAGATGACTATTTTACCGGACAGCCGGTCTTTACTCAGCTACTTTCTTTTATTAATAAAAGCGAAGACTTGATTTAAATCAAACTTGCAATTTTCTAACTCTACTTAATGTTTCTAAGGTCATTCCCAAGTGCGAGGCAATATGTGTCAATGGCACTCTATCCACTATGTGCGGATATTCTTGCATCAATTGTAAATACTTTTGTTCGGCAGAGTAAAAGAGTATAGATGAGATTCTCTTTTGTTGCCTAAGCATTACTTCTACAACTATCTTTTGTATTAGCTTTTCGATTTCGGGATATTTCTTAGACAAGTTCGCAATGGTCTCTTGTGAGATTTCGACAAGTATAGCGTCCTGTAGTACCTGAATATAGTGAGGACTTGGTTTTTCACTAAAGAAACTTACGATGGGAGAAATAAATTCATTCTCAAAAGCAAACCAGTCTGATACATCTTTATCGTTTGTATAATAATATGCTCTAGTGGCACCTTGCAAAATAAAATACACCTTCTTGGCAAACTGGCCTTCGCGGACTATAATTTCATTTTTAGCAAAAGACTTGATATTAATATTTTGTAGTAGCTCTTCAATACATTCATCGGAAAGAGAAGAATACCTTGATTGTAAATTTTTGAAGATCTCAATTAGATTCATTCGTGCACTTTTATGTATTGTAAATAAAACAACAGGCCATTTTTTCACAAAAAAAATCGCCTGTCTATTCATTTAACTCTTAGAAGAAAAATAAGATTGTCTAAATTCAATTTTCTTGATGGACTCACTTATTCCTCCAGATTGAATTGCCAAGAAATACCATATTTGTCTTCACACCATCCGAACAATTTTCCGAAACCATAATTGTCGGACTCATAGTTGTCTAAGGGGATCATTACCTTTCCTCCGTTTTCAGAAAGGTGTTTGAATATAGATTTCAAAGTACTCTCTGAGTCAGAGGAGATGAATTGCGAAACACCTGGAGAAAATGACCAAGCATGATTGTAATTACTTTCAGAAACCATATAATCCAAACCATTCAAAGTAAATTTACTATACTTAATAAGCTCTGGCGTTCCTCCTGGCTCTCCCTCTGCATATTTAGTAATGCTCTTAATTTCAGAGTTTGGAAAAATAGATACGTAAAATTGTATGGCTTCTTCTGCCTTTCCACATTGCTCTCCCACAAATGTTAGAAATGTTGTTATTTTCATTTTAAATAAAATTGATTTACGACTAAAATTCTAAGATAGCAAAACAGATAAACTTGTAAAAAGTCGAATTGGGTAAAGCATTATGCTAGCCATTTTTTCTCACTCCCTAAACGGATTCTTCCCACTCTTAGGCATAGAATACACATCCAGCGCTGGCACCTTTACCAAGTCCATTTCTGGATATCGCAAGGCAGTCAAACTTCCGCCGTACACACAACCTGTGTCGATGTCCAAGACGTTATTGAGCCAAACGGCGTCTAAGACCGGTACATGCCCATGTACCACTATAGCTTTGCCTTTATTTTGTAATGCCCAATTTTTTCTTTCTGGTAGCCCATCTGCGTCTAGTTTACCCGTTGTTTCTCCGTATAGACAAAAGGCTTTGATGGTCCCCGAATCTCTTAAGATCATTTGTTCTTGAATACCCGCGTGGGCAATAACCAAATTGCCATCATCAAATACCAAATGATGGGGTAAGCTTTCGATAAACGCAATGGCTTCCTCTTGGAAGGCTGGCGTTTCTTTTTCAAATTGTAATACACTCTTATCAAGACCGTGAGTAAGCGTAACATTTCTGCCTTCTAGTTTCTTGAGCAACTTGGCTTCGTGGTTACCAAGGACGCAATATGCCATGTCAAGCTTGATAAGTGATAATGCTAATCGAATGACATCGGGTGTATCAGGGCCTTTGTCTACCAAGTCCCCTACGAAAATCAACTTTCTACCCGCTAGATGAGTGGCAGTAAATGACTCTTTTCCACTATCCGCATACGAAATTTGATAACCCAATTTATCTAGAAGTATGCAAAGCTCCTTGTAGCAGCCATGTACATCACCAATGATATCAAAGGGGCCTTTCAAGGAAGACTTGTCATTTGGGTTGCTTCCTATATTTATAGTTATTGCACTACCAGCTTTTAGATCTTCAATCTCTTTGAAGCCATCTTTTTTCAAGGTTTTAATAAATTGATCATGCTGTAGATTACTAGTCTCTTTTGACTTTAGCACAAGACAGCGAGCAGGGCAATGGTACTTCTTTGCCATTTTCTTAAATCTGATTCTACAAGATTGGCTCAAACGGGAGGCGTCGAAGATGGTTCTTTGTCTAAGTCGTAGTTTTTGTTGGATGACAGATTCGAGAATAGAGACATTATCTGTTGAAGAGTTCGCAATATTTAATAAGTCCTTGGTATCAAAATGTGCATCGATGAAATGCTCCGCTTTTGCCCTATCGCTTGCAAAAACAAAAAGTAAAAAAAAATCTGGCATTTGGAGCTTCATACAAACGATTTAGTATGTCGCAATATAAGTATTTAGGGCTATCTGTAAATACAGATAGCCCTAAACCTAGATATATTATCCTAATCTTGGATATAAATTTTAATAGATCAGTTATGCGCTGAATGAGCTTCCACAACCGCAAGATTCTTCCGCATTTGGATTGTTGAATGAGAAGCCTCTGTTGTTCAATCCTTCTACCCAGTCTATTTCCATTCCGATGAGGTAGATACCATGTGATTTTTCCATAAAAACGGTGATATCGCCTATTTTGAAGACCGTATCCTTCTCTTTTTGCTTATCAAAGCCTAAAACATAGGAAAAGCCAGAACATCCTCCTCCTTTCACGCCTACTCTCAAACCATGGTCTTCAGCGATGTTTTGCTCTTTCATAATACGCTCCAAGGCAGCCACTGCGGAGTCTGTCAAAGTGATGGGTGTCTGTACTACTGATTCCTTTATATTATTCATTCTTTACAATTTGATGTAAAAATATTCATTTTTTGAATAAAAGTCATTTATTAGCCGACTTCTACTCTTCATTAAACATAATTTTAACTTAAAGAGTTGTTCTACTTGAATATTGTAACGTTATTTTAAAAAAAGCGATTAATTATAATGCGATATTCCTATTTTCGCGCAAATTTGACAAATAACATATGACTGGTTTAGAAGTAGTATTGGATATTATAAAATTGGCTATCCCAGCCTTGATTGTATTTTTTACCGTGTACACGCTCATGGGACGATTTCTTGACAAGCAGTATCAAATGAAGATGCTGGAGTATAAAGAGAGAAATCAAGAGGCTGCATTACCTATTCGCTTACAAGCTTACGAGCGCTTATGCCTTTTCTGTGAACGTATTTCTATTCCTGCTCTTTTACTCAGACTCCGTACACCAAACATGGATGCAAAGGCGCTCAGATATTCATTAATGGTTGCCATCCAAAAGGAATATGAACACAATGTCACGCAACAAGTATATGTGTCCAACAAGCTTTGGGAAATCATCAAATTCACAAAAGATGATACCATCAATATCGTAAACTTAGTATCTGATACTGTAAATGGTGACGCTCCCGCAAATGATTTTGCAGTAGCTTTATTAAAATTGGTTGATGAGCGTAAAGCAATGACCTACGATAAGGCATTGGAGGCGATTAAGAAGGAGTGTGCGCAGGTACTTTAAAATAATGGTAAATTATAAATGGTGAATTGTAAACGGCTGTTTGGAATGGAACACCATCCACTGAACTCCTATTATTTTATTACAAAACACTCTGAAGCTAAACTCTTCATTTATAATTCACCTTCACCATTCCTTTTTAAATCAACAAAGGCAGCCTGCAAAACAGACCGCCCTTGAGCTTTCTTGGCTTAAAGCTAAGCCTAACACGAAGATAAGCATATCTTAGGTAAATTTCAATACTAGTAGAAAAATTGTTCGGAAACAATTTTGCCGTTTTCTACCTTATAGATACACAATTCTTCCGATTTGCTTCTTTCTTGTCCTTTCATCTTGCAATCTACCATCATACTTACGCAGAAGTAGTCGTCTGCTACAATGGGCTCTGATACACTAGATCCATAAAATTCCTCCATGCTTTCGTTCCATTTTTTACCCTTGGTGGCAAATTCTTCCATGCCTTTTGCTACCTCGACAAGGGCTTTGCCTTTGGGTTCTATACTTACAGCGTCTTGGGAATAGAGTTCCTTATAACAAGTGTCATACTCCCCTTTGCGGCATAGCTCTACAAGTCTGTTTGCGATTTCTTGATTTGTCATATCGTTTTAGTTTGATGATTAATAACATAGCAAAAATATGGAAAAGTGATTCATTTTAAAACAAATTGTTTTGAAAAATCAGCTTCTTTTCCTAAGTCCATGGTAATAAGAAACTGGTTCTTACTCCTACCTATTTTTTGCATGAGGGATGGTAAGGGCTTGGTCACGCTTTTTCGCGGGACGGGAGCGGATAGCGCACCCCTGCACAGCCCGACACTGAGCGAGACTGAAAATGGGGAGGCTCAGTGGCTTGGCTTTTCAGTGGAGTTCAGTGGCATGCCCAAAGCCTTAATATAATAATAGAAGGTTTGGACAGAATAAAATAATAGACCGCAGATGATAAGGCTTTTTGTTGTTAGAGCTTGTGGATCACAATAGAAAGAAAAATTCTCCTCATACGACAAAAAAGAAGCAGGCCTAGCACAATCCAAACCACATAAATCCTCCGTGCAAAACACTGCTTTATTTGGAGCAAACCCTTAAGTGACAATCAAAAATTTTCTATCCCTAATCCTTGCAAATATATGTATTGCAAAGTATAGAAAAGGACGTCAAAACTTTTGTACTACTGAGTCATTAAACGCTATAAATCAAAGTGTTAAATGTGAAAAAAGAGCTAGAATTTGATGCGAGTAATACCCATCTTTGCACGGTTATTGTAACGATAGCACTTTACGAATTATAATCAATTTTATGACTACATTAACAAGAAAAGCGATGACGAATGTTTGGCATGATGTAACACCTGGAGACAATACGCCTACTACGGTGAATGCCATCATAGAAATCCCAAAAAATACCCGAGCGAAGTACGAATTAGATAAAGAAACGGGCTTGCTAAAACTCGATCGTGTGCTTTATGCTTCTATGTACTATCCCGCTAACTACGGGTTCATCCCGCAAACCTATTGTGATGATCAAGATCCACTTGATATCCTAGTGCTTTCACAAATACATATGCAACCGATGTGTCTCGTAGAGGCGCGTGTAATCGGTGTGATGCGAATGATGGACGTTGGCGAAAGTGATGATAAAATAATCGCTGTAGCCGAAAACGACATGTCTGTAAATCACATTCAAAACATCACAGAATTGCCTGCGCATTTCTTTAAAGAGTTGAGAAACTTTTTTGAGGATTATAAGAAGCTGGAAAACAAGACTGTTGTGGTGGAGGAATTTCAGGATAAGGCAACTGCTCTAGAAATTGTAGACCAAAGTATCATGGACTATAAAGCGAAATTTTTATAGCATAAAAAAAGCTTTTAAAAGAAGGGTTTGCTAGGGCTAGATTTTATTACTCAAATAGACTGACAGCTTGGGCACGACCCTTCCAATGTAAGTTTCGAAGCACTTATCTTATACCCATAGTCCAACTGAATAGCTGGCACCTCTATACCGTCTATACAAAATGTCTCATCACATACATTACAAATAAAGTGTGCATGATTGTGCGTATGCGCTTCTAGCTGGCATTCACTCTGGCACATGGCATATCGCGCTAGGTTGGATTTGCCTGGCACTCGATGTATCAATCCATTTTTCTCAAAAGCATCTAAAGCACGATAGATGGTAACCTTATCCGTCGTCTTCCCTACCTTTGACTTTATGTCTTTTATAGATAAAGACGACATAGATTGTGTAAACAATGCTAACAACTCCATTCGAAAGGCTGTCTTCCTGAGGCCTCTTTCTTCCAACTTTTGCTTAAGCTTCAACATGTTTTATAGAATTTATAACAATTTGTCCACTCCGAAAATTTAAAATATTTTTATAAAAATCTCTTTGTTTACGGAGTGGACCCAACATTTATTACGACAAAGATAATAAAAATAAACTATCGCAACTATGTTGCGTTAGTTATTTTTGCCTATATTTGCACAATCGTTCAATCGATAAGAATGATAATGTCAATTTTATAATTTTTTAAGGTTGTACTATTTATTGATAATAAATATGAGAAAAAACACCCCTTGTCTGAAATGAATAGAGCGAATAGAATATTCATTTTAATGCTTAGTATGCTGTTCCCTTTATTGGGATTATTGGCACAGGATGATGCATGTACCTTCTCTGCACAAGGTACTATCTTAGATATAGAGACTAAGGAACCTATCCCATTTGTAACCATACAAGTCAAGGGCACTGATCGTGTTGTATTGAGTGATATATATGGAAATTTTGCTATAAAGAATCTCTGTTCTGAGAAAAACACCCTGATTGTATCTTGCTTTGGCTATTGCGATTCTGAGTGCGAAGATCACCATCAACATGGTAAAAGTCCGCATATATATTTGACACAAGATGTGCTGAATCTCGAATCAGTGACTATAGAAGCAGAACGGATAAAAGAAGAAGGGACTGCTACCCTAGCTCAGATAAATATAGATAAAAATGAGCTGAGTGAAGCCCTTGCTTTGACTTTGGCGAATGCTATTTCGAAGGTGGAAGGCGTGTCTATCGTCTCTACGGGCAGCAATGTACAAATACCCGTCATACACGGCTTGTACGGCAATCGGGTCGCTATCTTGAATAATGACTTAAAGCATGGGTTTCAGAATTGGGGAGCTGACCACGCGCCAGAGATAGACATTTCTGCTTCCCACAACATCTCCGTCGTTAAGGGGGCTGCAGGTGTGCGCTATGGTCCCGAAGCACTTGGTGGAGCTATAAATGTAAAGTCCAATCCGCTTTACCTCAATGAACCTTTTTATACCAACATCAACACTACCTACCAGACCAATGGACGTGGTGTTGGAGCCAGTTTTGAGTCAGGAAATGCCTCTGACAAAATTGCTTATTCTTTTGGAGGAAAGTTTAATAAGGTCGGAGACTTGCACAGTCCTGATTATTCTTTAACCAATTCTGGCAGACAAGAGATTGCTGCCAATGGAGGCTTGCGGTATTATGCAGATAAATGGGATTTTAAAATACATTATAGTTATGTGAATCAAGAATTAGCTTTGCTGCGCTCTTCTGTAGCTGATAGTGGAAACGCCTTCGTTAGAGCCCTCGATGTTGAGGAACCTACCTTTATAAGACCTTTTTCTTACACCATAGGAGAACCCAATCAAATGACGCAACATCATTTTGGAAAAGCTGAAATAAGATGGTGGTATTCGGATCATGGCAAACTTACTTTTCGTGCAGGACAGCAACTCAATAAGCGGCAAGAATTTGATGTACGTAGAAATATAGAAAAACCAATCATAGATTTGGATTTAGTTACTGGCGATTATCAACTGGAATGGAAGCATCCAGATTGGCAAAAATTGGATGGTATCATAGGATTACAATTGTTCACTCAGGATAATGACAATATCCCTGGAACAAGCACAACGGCCTTCATCCCGAATTACAATAGTATTCGATACAGCGCTTTTGTAATTGAGAGCCTAAAAAAAGGAACTAATACTTTCGAACTAGGAATAAGATTTGATTTTGAAAATAATGACATACGCGGTAGAGAGCAAAACTCAGATATATTTAGAGATAACTACGACTTTTCTAATGTTACTGCGTCCCTAGGATACATTAAAAATATTTCTGAATACACCACCTTTAGAACCAATATAGGAACTGCTTGGAGGACTCCTAATATAGCAGAACTATTCAGCTTTGGCCAACAAGGATTTAGTTCAAATTTTGGACTATTGCGCTATCAAATAAATGAGGAATCTAAAATTGAAACTCGGAACGTCTCCCTTTTATCAGAGAGCAATGTTGAGTCTGAGGTAGGGTATAAATTTATCAATGAATTCAGTACTCAAAAAGAAAATAGTAGATATTCACTGACTGGGTATGCACACTATATTGAGAATTTTATTTTCGATCGTCCAGTTGGCATCACAGGCACAGTGCGGGGGCCTTCTCCTGTCTTTATCATTGACCAAGCAAACGCGGCTTTCGTCGGGGCTGATTTTACCTGGGAAGAAAATTGGTCTAGGTCGATTGAGGGTACCTTTTCTCTAAGTTACTTATGGTCTAGGAATGTCCAAGATAGTGAAGCCTTGATAGAGCAACCTCCTATCAGAGTCAACTACGATTTAGCATGGAGCACACCAAGTATTTTGGGGTCTAAAGAGTCCACTTTTAGCCTAAGTCCAAGCTATACATTTAGACAGTTTAATGCCCCACGTACACTAAGTCCTCAAGAAATTATTGATGGTGCTGAACCCATAAGTATCGATTCAGAAATTTTTGATTTCCGTGATGCACCAGATGGTTATTTTTTATTGAACGCCTCTTGGAAAGTAAAATGGAAAAACCTCAGTGGAGGATTTACAATAAACAATATACTTAATAATAGATATCGCGACTATCTAAACAGGCTGCGCTATTTCGCAGATGAACCAGGATTAAATTTCTTGGTTTCTTTAAATTATTCTTTTAACCAGGAGAAGTAAATATTCTCCTACAAAACAAACAAAAAATATGTTTTTCGAATTTTTGCCGAAACGCTCAAGTTTATTTGTGCTATTATTTCTAAGTGTTTTTATGCTAAATAATTGTGATGATGATGATGATGTACCTAATGGTGATGGGGACGTAGAAGTAATTACAGATGCCATCTTAACTTTTACAGATGCAAACGGTGGTACAGTAACTGCCACTGCCATGGATCCAGATGGAGAAGGGGTTGCTGATTTAATGGTCTTAGATGCAATCACTCTAGACGCGAATACTACCTATAGTCTTGATATTCAACTTTGGAATGGTTTAGAAGAACCTGCAGAGAGTATATCAGAGGAGGTGGCTGAAGAAGATGACGAACACCAGTTTTTCTTTAGTTTTACTCAGGATGCCTTTTCTAGCCCTATGGGAGATGGAAACATTGACGCTTCTTCTGACACTATCAATTATTTAGATGCAGACGACAATGGTAATCCTCTAGGCCTTGTTACTTCATGGACTACAGGTGTTGACGCCATTACTGGAGGTGCTTTTACTGTAAGATTGCAACATCAACCAGACATCAAGACTAGTACTACGGGTGCTGATGATGGAGATACAGATATAGATATCACTTTTGCATTGAATATTCAATAGAACAATAAAGATGAGGGGGCTCCCATCACAGTCGACTGAAAAAAGTCGGCTGTGATGGTCAGGCTCTCCATTACTCCGCTCCGCTTCGGTCCTCCGTAAGACCTCCACTCCCAGCCACGCATACTTACTGCGGACTGCCTCTTCCTCAGAAAAATCGGAAGAGTCAATATTCCGATCCTTAGCCCGCCACCCGCAAGCCTATATTTTTGAATTTCAATACATAGAGTATCAACCATTTAAACTATCTCTTATTGATTACTCTTTATTTATAGCTAATTTTTATCGAGACAAGAAATCAGTCATTATATTGTAGCTTGACATTTATCAATCAACATTGATATTATGAATACTATCAAGAATGAAAAAGCGATACCTCTTTTTGACTTTTTTTGCTGTTTGCCTATTATCTTTTTTTGGGTATTTAAAATACAATCAAATGAATATTAATGACCTTGTATTCAGCCTCCGCGCTTGGGTAAAAAAAATCAAAGGAGGTTCTGTGGATTTTTCAGAACTTGGCAAAAAAAATACGCTTACTATGGCTCATGAAAAATGGAATAAACTCGTTCAAAATCATGTCTCCAAGGATGGGAACGTGGACTATAGAGGCTTTCAATCAGATAGTGCTCAACTAGATCAATATTTAGAGGAATTAAGTAGTCATCCCCCTGGAAAAAACTGGACAGAAAAGGAACAACTAGCGTATTGGATAAACGCCTATAATGCATTTACGGTGAAGTTGATTGTAGATCACTATCCTGTGAAAAGCATCAAAGATATTGGGGATAAGAAAGGCTTGGTAGATTCCCCTTGGGATATCAAATTTTTCAAAATAGGAGGCGTCGATTTCGACTTAGGTACTATAGAGCATGAGATCTTGCGTAAAAAATATAAAGAACCACGTATTCACTTTGCTATAAATTGTGCGTCCTACTCCTGCCCTATTCTTAGGAATGAGGCCTACACAGCAGAGCAATTAGACCAGCAATTGGATGATCAGACACAACTATTCTTGTATGATACTAACAAAAATATAATCACCCCCAAAGAAACCAAACTCTCCAAGATATTTAATTGGTTCTCTAGCGATTTTAGAGTACATACTGATGTATTGACCTTTATCAAAAAATATAATGATACACTGAATACAGAAAACGATGTGGACTATATAGAATATCAGTGGACTTTGAACGAGTAGTTATACACAAATACCTCCATTCTACCATATTTGAAAATGTTAAACATTTAAATTAATATTTGCTGTTAAAATCATATCTTGCCTTCTTTGAATGTATTATCATCTCTGGTTAATGGTATCTACATGATGATTTACTCACAAAACGGAAAAAACGTGAGAAATAGCACTATTAAATTACTAATTGCATTGGGAATACTTGGTAGTATCCTAGTGGGTATCGGAGAATACTTGCTTCATTTTCTTCCCGATGGCCCTCCAGGTGAGGTCAGCATGCTAGAGCATGTACCCATAGGCCGTGCGAGCAATGGGCATTTTTGGGCTGTTGTGGGCGTTCCTTTTTATTTTGCAGGGTACTATGGTCTGAAAGAATTCTTCAAGAAATCCTCTTCCTATTCGCTAGCATACGTCCTATACGTACTTGGAAATTTAGCTTTCATAGTAGGTGGTATTTGGATAAGCTCTAGATACTTTGGAGCAGAAGTACTACAAAGAAGCCATGGTACAGCAGATTATACGTTTTACTTGCAGTCTTATGAAGAGCATTATCAAATACTGGTATGGGCCTTAAGAATCGTAGTCGCAGGACTTTCGATAGTGTACGTGATGCTTATTTTAAAAAATAATGCTGGCCTACCTAAATGGCTCGCTGTTTTCAACCCTATCGTCTTATTGATTATTATTATATCCTCCCTCTTTTGGTTCAAACCACTAGGAGTACATATTGCACCTATAGCTATGAATGTAACCCATTTCGTGTTTTTTGGCGTGATGTACTGGGCAATAGGACAGCTGAATGAGGCAAGATAAATTCGTAAAAAAAATCGACTCTTAATAAAAGATACAAAACAATTGACATGAAAAAAATACTTATTGGTCTTTTTGCATTTATAGTTATTGCTGTTTTAGCATTAGCCTTCTACTTCAATAATGACACAAAAAGCCCTTATGAAGAAAAGAACTGGGGTCGTTTTTCTGGTAATTTTCAGGCTAAAGATGCTCCCGCTGATAGTTATGGTAAGAAGTATCATGCTTGTGATTACTCTGTATCTAAATCTGAGATTCCTACCTTCAAAGACAGCAAGATTTCTTTTGCGCATAAATATGCGAAGTCTACTTCTCTCCCGCTTATGGGCTCAGCCTTGATAGATGTCAATAACGATGGTGTAGATGAATTTTTTGTAGGCGGAGGTCAAGAGCAAGAAGACGCACTCTTTAGCTACCAAGACGGCAGCTTTGTCACTTCTACTTTCCCCCTACCAAAGAAGTCAGAAAAGTACAGTACATACGGAGCTGTGTCTTTTGACTTGGACAATGATGGTAATACTGACTTATTCCTTACCACGGATATAGGTGTGCTATGGTATAAGAATACGGGTAGTGGCTTTGAAGTCAGAAATATGAACGTCCCTTTCAATGAAAAATCTATAGGAGCTTCGGTTACTTTTGGAGATGTGAATAGAGATGGATTTGCCGATATCTTTGTTGCCAACTACATCAAAAAAGATTTGATGGAAGGTCAAACCATATTCAAAGACTTTAATTATGGCGCTACCAGTTGCCTAATGTTTAACAATGGCGACCACACTTTTACAGATAAAACAGAAGAATTAGGATTAAAATATGTCCACAATACATTCATGGGCATATTGGTTGATATAGACAATGACTCTTGGTTGGACCTTGTAGTAGCACACGATACAGGAGAGGTGCGAACCTACAAAAACGAAAAAGGAAAGAAATTCACCATGAAGGCTAATCCTACTACTGGACAGTACGCCTACCCTATGGGTATCGCCGTTGGAGACTACAACAATGATGGAAACATAGATTTCTTTTTCTCTAATACGGGAAGTTCTGTCCCAGTTTTTATGGCGAGAGGAGATCTTGCGGAAGAAGACGTCTTCAACAAAGATTGGATTCTCCTAAGAAACGACGGCAATTTCAAATTTACCGATGTAGCGAAAGAAACCAAGGTCGCTGATTTTGAATTTTCATGGGGGGCTATATTTCAAGACTTCAACTTGGATGGAAGACAGGATCTCGTAGTAGCAGAGAACTATGTTGATTTTCCTCCGCACAAATTATTCAAACTACCAGGTCGATTTTTGATTCAAAAGTCGAGCGGTACTTTTGCTGCAGTAGAGGACCAAGCCAATGCAGTCAATAAAAACTACGCCATCACTCCCCTAACTAGTGATTTCAATCTAGACGGATACCCTGATTTAGCTTTTGCTAATTTGGACGGCCCTGCTATTGTCCGTTTGAACCAAGGAGGTGATGCCAACTATATTGCCGTACGATTGCCGGAAAATGTAAAGTACATGGGTTCTAGTGTAACCGTGACCAAGATGGATGGATCTATCTTGAACGATGCCTACGTCTCTGGAGAAGGCCTAGGTAGTGACCAGACCTCTACCCTGACCTTTGGTTTAGGAGCAGAGACCGCGGTCAAGTCCGTTAAAGTAGCGCTACCTGACGGGACTTTCTACGACATCCCTAACCCTAAAGTAAATGCAGTCAATACTTTATAGAATAGAACTGCTTTTTGCGTTTCTATACTACGTAGAACGTATGTAGATCAAAAGCCAATGGGGAGATTCTCCATTGGCTTTTTTTATATCAGGTAAAACCTATTATATTAGTCTACAAATAATCTAATTTTGGCTTGTGAGAAAGCTTTATTTTAGATACTTTTGCCCCACAAACCACCACATGCCTCTGTGGCGGAACTGGTAGACGCGCTGGATTCAAAATCCAACATTTGACATACAAATTAGTACCAAAAATTGCCGATGTGGCGGAATTGGTAGACGCGCCGGATTCAAAATCCGGTTCCTTCGGGAGTGTGGGTTCGATTCCCACCGTCGGTACTGATAATCAACAAGTTAAGCTGAGTTTTACGACTCGGCTTTTCTTGTTTTTGGTGGGTTCTTTTCTTTGTTTTTCAGCTTATTTTTTGATATTTTTGAGTGGTTTGTTGTACCTGTTATTTTGGCTGGGTACAACATAGGTACAACAATTTCTTGCAACTCGTATTATCAAATAAACCTGAACAATTGTAAATTGATTATTGTTTGTTACACGACATGAAAAAAATCCAAAAGAATAAAGAGCTGAAGAACGAGCGTATTTGGCCATGGGCGAGAATGACAGGCTATCGCAAAGTGATGTCTGTAATCAATAAAGCCGAAATAGAAGGAGTCCTTGCTTGCCCAAAAGGGTTGCGTCACGGTTTTGGAATTCATTGTGCGATGAAAGGCATTCCCGAAAGCAGAATTCAAAAATGACTGGGGCATAGCTCCAGAGAAAGTACCATAATATATACTGATGCGATTGGTGAAGAAGAAAGAAAATTGGCATCGAGGCTTTGGGAAAAAAACGATTAATGATAGCTCTTTAGCAACAATTTTGGTCTAACTGAATAGGTGGACAAGCGACTGTCCCATAGCT
>CAYZUW010000041.1:0-17268 GCA_964481325.1 uncultured Saprospiraceae bacterium | reverse complement strand
ATTGTATTCAAGCCTTTATCTTGTAACTGGTACGCTTTAAGTTTATTGATTAAACCAATTCCTCTACCTTCCTGTCTTAGATAAATAAGTACTCCATTGTCCTGAGCAATTAATTGTAATGATTTTTCTAATTGTTCGCCACAATCACATCGCTTAGATCCAAATAGATCACCTGTAAGACACTCCGAATGAATTCTGATAGTTACCGGTTTGAGAACATTTAGTTCTTCAGCAACCAATGCTATGTGAGGCATTGGTTCACCACTATTATCAGCATATGCTACTAAATTGAAATTTCCTTGTGGCATTGGAATAACTGCCTCTGATTGTCGCTTCATAAAGAGAAAATATAATTAAGATAACCCGTATCCATAACTTAAAGTTTAGTGTACGAAAGACTTATTCATTACTTCTTTTTCTTTTTCTGAGCTTCAGCCGCTGCTTTCTGTTGTTCTTCTAGCGCTTTTTGAAGACGTTCCTGAAAACCACCCGTCTTTTTGGGTTTCTTTTTATATGCTTTTAGCTCTTCTTCAATCTTATCTTTATTAATCACAAAATTCTTGGTAATCAAAGTCTGTGCGATATTAAAGAGATTTGAAAAGAACATGTAACAAGTCAACCCAGACGCATAGTTATTAAAGAACACCAAGAACATTAAAGGCATTGCGTATTGCATATATTTCATGGCTGGATTGGCAGACATATCCATATGTTTGGTATTGTAGAACGTGTATATCACTGTACTTATCGCCCAAAGAATAGAGAATAAACTTAAGTGCGCTCCAAAATTCATAGGTAACTCAAATGGTAACCAGAAAGCTACATCATAACTGGATAAATCATCTGCCCATAAGAACCCTTCCTGTCGAAAATTAATAGAAGAAGGAAAGAATCTAAACAAGGCGAACCAAATAGGCATCTGTAATACCATTGGCATGCAGCCCCCTAATGGAGAGGCGCCGTATTCTTTATAGAGCTTCATTTGCTCCATGCTATAGGCTTGTTGATCGTCTTTAAACTTCTCCTTCAATTTTGTCAAACGGGGCTTCAGAGCCGCCATTTTCTGTTGAGAATAAAGCATTTTGTAAGTTAAAGGGTACAGCAAAAGCTTTATTATGAATGTCAACAACAAGATGACCAATCCTTTACTGCCAATGAAGGTGGAAAGAAAATCAAAAAATGGTCTAATAACCCATCTGTTTATAGATCCGAAAAAGCTCCATCCATAAGGAATCACGTTTTCTAAACCAGGGCTGAATTCTCTTAATGTATCGAATTCGTTAGGGCCACTGTATATTCTCATGGAGTATTGCTCATTGGCACCGCCACTTAATGGTAAGGATAGAGTAGTCGAAAGTATTTTTAAGTCTTCGTCATCAGGCTCCAACATTTTATTTTCAAAGTCCCCACGTGCAAACGCAGATTGTGCAACCAGAGAAGTATTGAAAAATTGGTTGACATGAGAAACCCATTTTACATTACCATTTATTTTTTCTTCACTATCGCTAGCACATGAGCAATAGCTAGGCGTTTCATCCGTCTCTTTAAAGTAAACTGAAGTATAAGATTTTTCGAAATTATGGTTTATCTCAATTTTGTCTAAATAATTGACCCAGTTCAGTTCAATGGATTCTGCATTACCGGCAATATTTTCAGACATGCCATTTAGTTTGAGATCGTAATTAATCTCGTAAGTGTTTTCGCCAATGCTATAAATTTGTTCTATAAACCCATTTCCTATTTGAGCTGTAAAGACAACTGTATTGCCCTTTATTTGTGGCGTAAAATAAAGTTGTCCCGTATTGATAACTCCCCCTGGTGCATTCGCAGAGGGTATAATATATTCAAATTTGTTTTTATCATCTTCAAAAAGGACTACAGGTACTTGGGGGTGGGGTATTGTTCTGGGTTCTAGGTTCTTTTTATAATGCTTTAACTCGACAGCGTTTATACGTCCTCCTTTATTGGTAAAGCTTACTTTAAATACTTCATTTTCAATGGTAGATATGCTTTCAGTTCCTTGGTAAACAGAAGCCAGTGAACCATATTTTTGTTGCGCTCTCGCTTGACGCATTGAGTCTGTAAGAATTTCCTCCACAGGCATAGGCTTATCAGCCATCTCGGGTGCTTGAGTAGCCTGCTCTTGCGCTAAGCTTATAGAGTCTCTTGCGCGCTTTTGCTCCTCAATCTGTTGTTGTGTCGGTGCGGTATAGTAATTATAGCCCATAAGAATCGCGAAGATCAAAATTAGGCCAATAATGTTATTCTTATCCATTGTTATTACTTCTTGGCGCAAAAGTACAACTTTGTTAGGAGTTTGCTAACTATATGGATGATTGTCGTAGAATCTTAGACGAAAAGTTGGAAGATTCCAGTATAAAGAGGGACAGCAATGTTATTGATCAAACTAAAAAGGGACGTAAACCACTGGTTTACATCCCTTTTGTATAAAACGTTTATTTAAATATTCTTAAGCTTTATTAAGTACTTCAGAGAAAGCTTTTCTCTTGGTAGTTTTAGCTTGAATTTCTCCTGATAAGTCAGACATAATAGGTGTCGCAATAAATATAGACGAGTACGTACCAACTAAAACACCAACAAGAAGTGCGAATGCAAATCCTTTAATCGCTCCACCACCAAAGATGAATAAGATTAAAACTACAAATAGGGTAGTCAATGATGTAATTACCGTTCTAGATACGGTACTATCAACAGCCAGATTGATTACTTCCTTCTTAGGTTTACCTGTATATATACTCATATACTCCCGAACTCTATCAAATACAACCACGGTATCGTTTATCGAATATCCAATCACCGTAAGAATTGCTGCAATGAATGCTTGATCTATTTCCATCGAGAACCAAAGGTAGCCATGCGCTATAGAGAAAACACCGAGAACCACTAAAGTATCATGGAACAAGGCAGCTACAGCTCCTAAAGAATATTGCCACTTTGAAAATCTTAGGAAGATATACAAGAATATAAACAGCAAAGCAAATACAGTTGCATACTTAGCTGACCTTGCGATATCATCTGCAATGGTAGGTCCAACCTTACTAGAGGCGATAACATGAGTACCAGTACTAGCGGGACTTCTAAAGTTTTCATAAGTTTCAGTTACTGTGCCTAAAGCCGAAACACCTTCATATAGCTTTGTCATAACATTATCTGCCGCTTTTTCATCTGTACTAGATACAAGGTAAGAGGTAACTATATTGTATGTGTTAGTTCCATCTACTTCTTTTACGGTAGTGTTAGAGTCAAATACTTTATCTAATGAGGCTCTCAATTCGTCTGTATTGACTTCAATATTATTTTCGAAAGCTACATTATAAGAATAGCCTCCTTTGAAATCAACTCCTAATTCAAATCCTTTGAATATAAAAGCAACTAAACTTAATGCGATAAAAGTACCAGAAATCATATAGGCCATTCTTCTCTTTCCTAACCAATCTACCTTTACGTTCGCAAAAGCATTCTTAGATAAAGGAGTCCAAAAAGATAAATCTCTATTCTTATTACTCATGTACCACTCAATCATCATTCTACCGACTAGTACAGCAGTGAAAACTGACATAGCCACACCGATAGCTAATACAACGGCAAATCCTTTGATAGGACCGATTCCGAAATAGATTAATATCAAAGCAACAACAAATGTAGTAACATTTGCATCGATGATAGCAGAGTAGGAGGCTTTAAAACCATCTTGGATGGCAAGTAATTTTGTTTTGCCCGCTCTTAGTTCTTCCCGAATTCTTTCGTAGATGATTACGTTAGCATCGACCGCCATACCTATTGTAAGAAGTATACCTGCGATACCAGGTAAGGTTAATACTGTACCAAAAGAACCTAAGGCTCCAATGATAAAGAATACATTTAGTAATAAAGCAATGATAGATATGAACCCAGCGCCTCCATAGTAAAATACCATGAATAAAAGCAAGAGTGCAAAACCGACAATAAATGCAATAAAACTAGAACGAATATTCTCTTTACCTAATGAAGGCCCTACTAAAGATTCTTGAATGATTATCGTCTTTGCAGGTAGTTTACCAATCTTAAGGATTGAAGCTAAATCGGATCCTTCTGTTATAGAGAATGAACCTGATATTTGAGACCTTCCACCATTAATTTGCTGATTTACATTAGGACATGAAGCCACTACACTATCCAAAACAACGGCAATAGGTCTTTGTCCGTCTTGTACTGCTTCAGCAGTCATGGCAGACCATATAGATGCACCTTGATTATCCATGTTAAGACTTACCAATACTTGTCCCGTTTGTGGGTCTGTATTTACACTGGCATCTGTAATTCTATCTCCTTCTAATGGAGCTGATCTACCATCTGTACGTATAGCATATAAAGGATACCTTTCTTCTGCATTTTCATCCAGACCAAAAGTTTGAGGGCTTCTATCCCACAAAAACTTTATGTTAGGAAATTTTGCAGCGTTCTCTTTAAAAATAGCGTCTATAGTTTTTCTTTGATTCTTTTCAGCAGAACCAATTATAGCACCTCCGTCATTATACAAATTTAGTCTACTAAGTAAGGGACCGGCTCCATTTAATGTAGAAGCATATGTAGTGTCAATTCTCTCAACTGTTGTAGAATCAATATTGCCCAGCGCATCTGTTGCATAAACCGTATTTATACTTAGCGGTTCTCTTTCTTGATTACTATTATTGGCTAAAGTCTGATCCAGCTGATTCAAGCTATTAAAGATAGAAGTACCAGTGTTAGGTAAAATATCTCTACTTCTATGTACATGCCAAAACTCTAGTGCAGCAGAAGCTTGTAAAAAACTTCTTGCTCTTTCCGGGTTCGAAACACCTGGAAGTTCAACTGCGATGATGTCTCTTGCAGCATCCAAAGTAACATTTGGCTGCACGACACCTAGCTTATCAATTCTTTGCTTAAGTCTATTATACGTTAGACTTACTGTTTCATCTGCCAAAGTTCTAAGCTTACGCAGAACTTCTCCATCAGACGATTCTCTATTGATATCTAAAGATTCACTATTTGCGAAGATACTTGCTAATGATTCCCCTTCACTATGCGTTGCCCAGGCATTGCCAAACAAGGCAATATAATTATCCTGCGCACTTTGCTGTGCTTTAGAGGCCGCATTTAAAGCCGCTTTAAAATTTGCTTTACCAGATTTTCTGTTACCCGCTAACAATTCCAAGTAATTACGTAAATTGACTTGCATCAAAACGCTCATCCCACCTTCTAAATCCAATCCATAAGCTAACTGCCTACTTTTTAGATCCTGGTAGGTATATCCCATAAACACTTCCTCTGTTGAGAGAGAATCTAGATATCGTGACCTTGCGTCATTTCTCTTTTGATCGATATCTAATGGTGTCCCGGTAATACCTTGAACTGCTTGCATGGCGTAAGAATCTGCGTCTTTCTCAACACTGCTTGTAGGTATCCTCATTCCATACTGCCATAATGAGATGACGAAGATGATTACTAACAATGTTACGATTATCCCTTTTCCTTGCATTGGTTTAATTGATTATTTAAAATAAAAATATTGAATATTTTTCTTTAGCCGAAGCTTTGTGAAAAACTCCGCAAATATAATGGTTTTACTTTATTTATGCTGCTTTTGTTGCGGATATAGTTGTGTACCATACACTTAATAAAGATATTGGAGAGAACGACTAAAATTCAGTCAAATGATAGGGGCAAAATGCTGTAATTCTATTGTTTACATACATAAATATATCATATCATTTATTTATAATTGATCATAGTTATTGGTCTTTATGCAATAAAGATTAATAAAAACATATTTGGTGGGTAAAGTTTGGTCTGAAACTGACCTTCTTAGGAGAGTAGAGGATGTAAAAATGATATTCTCATTACTAGAGATGCAAGTTTATGGTTTTTTAAATTCATAAGCATTTTTTTTCTACATTTGGTTGAATGCTTTAGGCGAAATTAGCCCAAATAGGGTAAATGTTGCAATAGCATTATTATTAATTTACGAATCTTATGTGTCAATTCAACGCTAAGATTCTTGAATTTATTTTCAATTTTTAAATGAATCAAAACAAAATCAAAACGACTCAAAATGGGCTTATTTTCATGGTTAAAAAAGACAGGCGCCAATGCGTCTAATGCAGCTGGAAATGTTGCAAACAGTGCAAAAAATGATGCAAATACTAATAATAAAGCGGCCAATGCTGCTTTTGAAGCAAAAATGGAAGAACAAAAAAAAGGAATGTTGAAGGGCTTAGTGAATAGCTTAGGTTTAGAAATTGATAATTTTGATTTAGACTATAAAGATGGGCAAGTCGCTGTATATGGGCAAGTAGGCTCAGATGGGGATAAATCCATGGTGATTTCGGCTTTACAGAATGCAGATGGAATTAGATTTGTTGACAATCGTCTTTCTGTAACGGCGCCTTCTGTTCAGACTTACACTGTAAAAAGTGGTGACAGTCTTTCAAAGATCGCTAAGGAATTTTATGGTGATCCAATGAAATACAAAGAGATTTTTGCAGCTAATACAGATGTCTTGGAAGATCCAAATAAAATATTCCCTGGACAAGAACTAAAGATTCCAAAACTATAAGGAATTTTGTGAAAGAATTTTATTAAGCCTAAGTTAGTCAATGACTTAGGCTTTTTCTATTCTATCCCTTGCCTTAAAGTACGTAAAAGGTTAAGGATCCTGGTAAATGGTATTATAATCAACATCATATATAGAATAGTTCGGTAAATCTTGGAAAATTATAAATCGGCCAGCAGTAAGTAACTGGTTTTCAGACGATTAAAGAGATAGTGCAAATAGTTCTAATATTTTGGTTGTCAGCGATTTAAAATTTAAATACCGAAGCATTGATATAAAAAGCTCGACCAAGATATGCTGGTCGAGCTTTTTGAAAATTAAACAAGTATGAAAACTCAGTGTACTGGTAGGTTTTTGGGAAACTTTCCAGTAACGTTGCCTTTATTCAATCTTAATATCTCATTTTACTTAAGTCAACTATGAATGCTTTTCGGTTGTATTTATTAGGTTCCAATGACTTGTATTGTTCTACTTCTGTTCTGTCAGAGAATGGTCCAATAATCAGCTTATACACTGCCTTACCTGCATCATCTCTAACCGCATTCAACAAAAGATTGTTAATGTTTCTGTTCTGCAAGTTTTTCATTTCGACTAGGGCGTTATTGTAGTCCACGAAAGAACCAACTTGTAATCCATAACCTAAAGTAGATGATGGAATAGCTGCACGTGCAGTAGTTGTAGGATGTGCAGGCGCAGGTACAGGCGTCGTCACAACTGCCGTATTATTGGTTACCGTACCCGATTCAATGTTACTTTCATTTCCTTTTGTAACAAACTCTTGAGTCGGTCTAACTACTGTAGTAGTAGGTGCTGTGTAAAATACTTTTGGTTGTGTAGCAGGTTGATTAGTCGTAACAGTAGTTGATTCATTTGGGATTACTGTTGGTGTAATAGGCTGTGGCGGTGTTGGAGTAGAAGGAGTTGTTGTGGCCAATCCTTGTTCTCTGGCAACAGAGATAACAACTTCTCTTTGATCGTCTTCCTTTAATCCTAATTCGTTGGCTGCGGCACGTGATAAAGTAACTACGTATCCAAATTTGAATGGACCGCGGTCAACGACTCGTACATTAATAACTTTTTCACCGCCCGCTATCATTACTTTGAGGATAGTCCCAAATTCATAAGATTTGTGCGCGGCTACAAATTCATCCTTGTTGTAAGTAGTTTTGCTGGCTGTCCAGCTTCCTTGGAATTCATCTGAAAAGATGTCAGCTTTTCCAGTTTCTTGAGCAACTAAGCCTAAGCTAAATAGACCTAGTACTAAAATACTAAGTATTCTTCTGCAATGTGTCATAATATGATTTTTCAAGGTCGACTCGACACGACCCGTTTTTAAGAAAGTGTAAATGTATTAAATAAAATTCATATATATAAATTACGTAGAACGATTTTTTATTATATTTAATATGATTGTTAATCAACTGATTATGTAGCTATGATATTGCCTTTGGCTGCTTAAATTATCCTCTTTTGGTTTGCTATATAAGTGGCTTAAAACCAAAAATTTAGATTTTCCTGTAAGTATATCTTTGATTTTTGAGTAATACTGTAATGGATTCCTTAGTTTCCGAGGTGGACTCAATAAAGATGTATGAAGATTCTCATTACGGGTGCTACTGGTTTTATAGGTGCTCATCTTATACGGCACTTATCTAAACAAGGTCATAAAATCATAGCTTGGTCTCGCCCTGCTAAACCACCTGCAGGATTAGAGAAGTATGCGAAGTATACGTCTGTTGACCTCTTAGAGAATGTACCTGCCATCGAGGTAGACGCTTGTATTCACTGTGCTGGCTATGCGCATGATATTGGGGATTGGGATACCTTTTATCAGAATAATGTACAGACTACTATAAACTTGTTTTCAGCAGTAAGCACTAATCGATGGGTCAACATTTCTTCTGCTTCTGTATATCCACTGCTTTCAAAAGTGATTGAGGAGGAAGATATAGATGTAAACAAGTTTCCTTCTTTGTACGGAAAATCAAAATATGTAGCCGAGCAATGGATTAAAGATCACATGAGACCAGAACAAAGCATTATTAACCTAAGGCCTAGAGGAGTGTATGGTAGCAATGATCGGACGCTACTCCCAAGGATATTGAATCAAGGAAAGTCCGGTACAGTTAAGTTGCCTGGTGGGGGAAGGGTAAGGCTGAGTATGACGCATATAAGTAATCTTGTTCAAGCTGTAGATTTGTCTTTGCAAAGTAATCGACATGGTTTTCATGTATACAATGTAGCGGATAAGGAAGCCTATCTTTTGCGAGATGTATTTCAAAAGATGAATGAAGGTTTTTTGAATAAGGAGGTAAGAATTAAAGATGTCTCTATCCAATTTGTACGATCACTTATTAGCATCTCTTCGCTGTTTGGGAAAGCCTACCCAATAACTATGCAAGCTTTTGATTATATCACAACTCCAAGTATAATTCGTATAGAAAAGATAAAAACTGAACTAGACTATCAACCTAAAACTGATTTTTATGGAACAGTAGATAGTATAACGACTTGGGCCAAAAGTGTTCCACCAGAGAAGTTGTATACAGCACACAGAGACTTGGCTTGGTTTAATTATGTGGAGTAGAGGTATTGTTCAATTTATTTTTCGCTCAAGGATAGGAGCGAGCATGAAAGCGTATGTATGAGGTGAGAAGCCCTAGTCTGAGGGGCTCCGACGAGAGAAGGAGACTCTCAGACTAGACTGGCTGAACCCTCATACAGGCGCTGGAATAAAGCGGATAGCCTGCCCGGAGCGCCAAAAACTCAATTTAATGCAAACCAGCAGCTCTAATCTATAAAAGGCTATCTTTGAGTTGATATGGAGAAGTTGCATGTGATATCTTTTGATGTTCCTTATCCTGCTAACTACGGTGGGGTAATAGTGGTCTACAACCAGCTTTTAGCTTGGAAGGCTATCGGGGTCAAGGTAATCCTGCATGCGTATAGATATGGAGACAGGAAACATCAAGCGCATTTGGAGTCCTTATGTGAGCAGGTGTATTATTACGAACGTGCTACGGGTTGGAGAGCTTCTCTATCGCATCTTCCGTATATCGTCAATTCTCGTAAATCGGAGGCTTTGCTCAATCGTTTGTCACTAGATGATTATCCTATATTTTTTGAAGGGTTACATACGACTGCTTGGATAGGAGACCGCTCCCTTCGAAAAAGAAAGAAAGCACTGAGGATGCATAATGTGGAGTGGCAATACTATGAAAGCCTTCAACAACTAGGCGAAAATATTTGGAAGCGTTTTTATTATAACCAAGAGTCGAGAAGATTGAAAATGTACGATCAAAAAGTACTTGATCATGTCGATGTGCTATTTACGATTTCAAATAAAGACCAAGTTTATTATGAAAAAATGCATGAGAATAGTTTTTATCTTCCAGCGGCACATGGAGAAAAATATGAAGTCAAAGAAGGTACTGGAGCGTACTACTTGTTTCACGGAAAATTGAGTGTAGAGGATAATAAACGGGCAGCTCTGTTATTGATGAGGGAGGTATTTGCAGAAAGCAAGTATAAGTTTATAGTCGCGGGTTTGAATCCCGATAAGGCTCTACTAAAGGAGGCATCCAAATATAAAAACGTCGAGGTTCGTGCAAATCTAAGTCAAATCGAGTTGAGAACACTAATACAAAATGCCCAAGCGAACGTGCTCTACACTTATCAAGATAATGGTATAAAGCTGAAACTGCTCCACGCACTGCATCTAGGTCGTCATTGTATAGTGAATCAAGAAATGGTGTCGAATGCCCCAGAATTAGCTGAGCTCTGTGAAATAGGCGATACGATTTCTGATATAAAAACTATGATTGAGAAAATTGATGAACAGCCTTTTACGGCTGAAGATGTTGCGTCTCGTCGAGATATACTAGGAAAGAAGTTTGATAACCATGAAAATGCTCAAAAAGCTTTAGAAATACTAAAGAAATCTGGTTTCAATTAAAACTGAAAGTTGTAAATTGTGTTGAATTACTAAACCACTACGATGGATTACTTAAAAGCTCATACTCAGGATGAGGTGATGCAGAAAATAATAGATAAGGTACAGGAAGGGGAGCGCATAAGCGATGAAGATGGCATGTATCTGTATATGGAGGCTGACTTGTCCGAAGTAGGTGTCTTAGCGAACTATGTGCGAGAACGTAAACATGGCAATAAGACGTACTTCAATAGAAATTTTCATATAGAGCCGACCAATGTTTGTTTATATACGTGTACTTTTTGCTCTTATTCGCGCTTGATAAAAAAGAGAGACCAGGGATGGGAGTTCACGCATGACGAGATCATGGATATGATCAAAAAATATGACGATGAACCTGTCACGGAAGTACACATCGTAGGCGGGGTATTGCCACAATATGATTTAGCTTTTTATCAAAAATTATTTTCGGAGATTAGAGCACATCGGCCATCCTTGCATATCAAAGCGTTGACACCGGTAGAATATCATTATATTTTCAAGAAAGCCAAGGTGTCCTATGAGGAAGGTATGAAGCTGATGTTGGAAGCAGGGCTGGATAGTATGCCTGGTGGAGGTGCAGAAATTTTTCATAAAGAAGTAAGAGATGAGATAGCGGGCGGAAAATGTACAGGTGAAGAGTGGCTGCGCATTCATGAGATATGGCATGAACTCGGTAAGCGCTCTAATGCTACCATGCTTTATGGTCATATAGAAAGGATGGAGCATCGGATTGATCACATGCAAAAACTAAGAAGTTTACAAGATAAGACGGGCGGGTTTCAAACCTTCATTCCACTCAAGTTTAGAAATAAAGACAATCAGCTTTCGCATTTGGAGGAAGTCAATATACTGGATGATTTGCGAAACTACGCTGTAGGAAGAATCTACCTAGATAACTTTGACCACGTAAAGGCTTACTGGCCGATGATCAGTAGACAGACTGCACAACTGAGTCTTGCCTACGGAGTAGATGATATAGATGGGACGATAGATGACACCACTAAGATTTACAGTATGAGTGGTTCGGAAGAACAGACTCCAGCGATGTCTACTTATGAGTTGGTAAATCTTATCAAGCGAGTAGGGAAGCATCCTATCGAAAGAGATACGCTATACAATGTGATACAGGATTTTGCAGAGGTGGAATTTGAGGAGGACAAAAAATACAAAGGGTATTTATCCTTGCCGGTTGTAAAAAACTAGGAAAACATATTGCAAATTTTAATCTAAGCGCCATCAGGTGAAAGTGTATGAAGAAGGAAATATTCATTGTAAGACATGGAGAGACTGAATTTAATAAGCTACACATCGTACAAGGCTCTGGCGTTGATTCTTCTCTCAATGATACGGGACGGGCGCAAGCGGACGCTTTATTCCATGCCTATAAGCATATCGATTTTGATCTAGTGTTTACCTCTAAATTGATAAGGACCAAGGAAACGGCTAGCCATTTTCTAGGTACGAATATACCTCATATTGAAGATGAGGATATCAACGAGATCAGTTGGGGCATATATGAAGGTAAAAGTAGTAAGGACGTGATGGTTGATATGAACCAAGCCTACAAAAGACTAAATGATAAATGGGCGCATGGAGACTATGATGCGCGTATAGAAGAAGGGGAGAGTGCTGCGGAGATGGCATCGCGATTGGGTAGATTTTTAGAAAGACTGAAGGCGCGAGAAGAGAAAAAAATTTTAGTGGTCATGCATGGCCGCGCTTTACGATGTTTTATTTGCCTCATTGCAGGTAGGCCAATAAAATATATGAATGATTTTGTACATTCCAACACAGGCGTATATAAAGTAGAGCAATCTCATGATCGCTTAGAAATAGTTATGTCTAATAATGTGGACCATCTAAAAGACCTAAGAGTTTAATGAAAAAAGTAAGATTATCAGCGGTCAATTACATCAACACGAAGCCTTTTATATATGGCTTGATCCAAGCGGGCATGGAAGATGAGTTAGAAATGCATAAAGACATTCCTGCGGTTTGTGCGGATAAATTAATGAATGATGAAGTGGACCTCGCTTTGATACCTGTGGCAGCCCTAACCAATATGAAGCAGCATTATATTGTGTCTGATTATTGCATAGGTTGTGATGGAGAGGTTAAAACAGTTTGCTTGTATACCAATAATCCAATCGAAGAAGTCAATAGAATATACCTAGACACCCACTCAAGAACCTCCGTTGCCTTGACCAAAATCTTGGTGCATGAGTATTGGAAGAAAAAAGATATGGTGTACCATCCTATATATGAAATAGAAAAAGCAATAGTAGATGAAGATTCTGCCATATTAGCCATAGGGGATAAGACGATAGGAATGGATTCAAAATATAGATTCACCTATGATTTAGGTGTAGCTTGGAAAGATATGACTGGTTTGCCTTTTGTGTTCGCAGTATGGGCCGCTAATAAGAAATTGGCCCCAGCTTTTTTAAATCGATTCAATACAGCATTGGCAGAGGGTTTATCCCATATCAAGGAATTGCTTTTTATACTTCCTGAACAAGAGGCAGACTTTGACTTGAAGAAATATTTTGAGGAAAATATAAGTTATACTTTGGATGAAAAAAAGAAAGAAGCCCTAACACTTTTTCTTTCAAAAATAAATATATCAACTTCTTCAGAAGATGTGTCGAAACCGATTTTTGCATAAGCTACTATTATACATATTTTGTGTATTTCTATTCTCATGTGGATCAGAGAACCACAATGATTTAGGGTTGAATGAAAATGAAATCGCCTATTTTCTAGCCAATAGTGCCTCGTATACATATGGTACTAAATCATCATTGACTAAGGAAGGAGATTCCTACAAATTAAGTATTCTTGGTATACAGGGATCTGAAGGCATTATCATCACGGTGTCGAATGTTAAAGCGTATACGACGGGTCAATATTTATTTTACAAGGATGTATCGGTAATAGTAAATGATAAATCAGAAGAAAATCTCATAGTCTACGTATCCTCTGCTTGCAAACAGAACCAAGGAGTGTTTGAAATTGTTGATTGGAATAAAGAAGATAAAACGATAAGCGGCAGATTAAGTGGACCTATATGTACAAGGGGTATTTTTGGACATTTACCAGGAACATACATTGATGAAGCTGCTTTCTTTAAAATAAAATATAGTGAACAATAGTAAACAAGCTCAAGCTACTTTGGGAGGAGGATGCTTTTGGTGCGTAGAGGCTGTATTTCAGGATTTATATGGGGTATTACACGTTGAATCAGGGTATTCTGGTGGACATGTAGTCAATCCTACCTATGAACAAATTTGCACTAAAACCACTGGTCATGCAGAAATCATTCGTATTGATTATGATGCTTCCGTGATAAGTTTTAAAGAATTGTTGGATGTTTTTTGGGTCACGCATGACCCTACTACGCTTAATCAACAAGGCAATGATAAAGGACCACAATATCGATCTGCCATTTTTTACGCGAATGAAGAAGAAAAAACAATTGCTGAAAAATCTATGCAAGAGGCAGACGCATCAGACCTTTGGCCTAATCCTATAGTTACAGAGATTTCGCCTTTGATAAATTATTACCCTGCAGAAGCTGGTCATCAAAACTATTTCAAACGTATCGGGAATCAGAACCCATATTGCACTTATGTCATCAATCCTAAGGTGGAAAAATTGAAGGCTAAATTTGGAGATAAATTGAAAAAATAATGATCAATTTTCGATGTGGTGCCGCCCGAAAAAAGTTGACAAAAAAGAAGTTTTTAACAATTAAACCTTTGTCAACCTATATTGGGCATATCCAATGATTAATTTCGATGACGTGCAATTTTCTTTTTTTATACTTAAAGTAGATCTTTTGTTAAGGATATGATAAACTTGGCTCAAATGCCTAGGGCTTAAATGCATTAAATCGTAAGAATCACTATTTTTATGGTATTCAAATAAGTTTCTATGTGGTTTAAATTACTCTTTTCTGTTTTTTTAGCATTGACGATTAGTCAAGCTGTCCTAGCACAACCGCGCAATGAATGGCGTCTATTTGCCAACCTAGAATTTGATGAATACTTCAATGAAGATATTGGCACCTATGATTTGAAGCCGAAGTTTACAGAAGATTTGCTTTCCTTAGAAGGGCAAGAGGTGGTACTCTTAGGCTATATCATTTCGTCCTCTAAAACGGATGGATTCGAAAATATCATCCTTTCAAAGTTTCCATTCACATCATGTTACTTTTGTGGAAACGCAGGTATGGAAACCGTAGCAGAGATAGAATTTGACGCTAAAAAGTCTAATTTTAGAATTGATTCTGCCTATGGATTCAAAGGCAAACTTGCTTTTAATAAGGACAATCCAGAACGACTAGTCGTTATCCTCAAGGACGCCGAAGAATGGGATTTCTAGATAATTTCTCGCTTCATTTGCCTATACTTTCGTAAATTGCTGTATGCGTTTATTCTTTTACCTAATTTTCTTTTTTTGTCCCTTGCTTAGTACTGCTCAGTTTTTGATTCCGGTACACCCTGAATTAGAAGGAGAGGCTTTGTTAGAAGCTTTGGTAGATGATTTCAAAACGACTGTAGTTTTATCTTCTGGCGACGCGCGTGATTTGATGTACAGTGACATTCACAATCGGAATGACACGGTTTATGGAGTGTACTCCAACCATGGGATATTTTTGCCCCAAGGAGTGGATCCTTCCAGTTTTGTTTTTATGGATGGAGACGATGATGGTATAAATGCTGAGCACGTTTTTCCAAGATCGAAGGGTGCGGATATTGGAATCGCTAATTCAGATTTGCACAACTTATTTCCTAGCCGAGTTTTGGTCAATACTAATCGAGGTAACTTCCCCTTTGCAGAGATTAATGATACAGAGACGGAGTTGTGGTATTTTGAGGATGATGAGATGAACGCTATCCCCAATAACAATATCGACGACTATAGTGAAGGGGTAAGAGGAATCGACGGACGTTTCGAACCACGTGAATCAAGAAAAGGAGACATCGCTAGAACTATGTTTTATTTTTATACCATGTACAGAGCACAGGCTGATGCCGCGGATCCCAATTTTTTCGATTCCCAATTGTCTACCTTGTGTAGCTGGCACGAACAAGATCCTGTAGACGAAGAAGAATACAATCGAACTTTTATGATCGCAGAGGTGCAAGACGGAATTCCTAACCCTTTTATTTTGGACTGTTCTTTAGTGAGTAGGGCGTACTGTCAATCTGAAAATTTAGAGTGCCCTATTATACCAACCGTATCTACCACTAATCTTCCGAATTCGATACCTTATAAGTTCTTCCCCAATCCATTGGACGACACCATGTACGTTGAAGCTAGAGGCGTTTCGCAGTTGCTTATTACTGATATTCAAGGTCGCTTATGGATTCGTCAAGAATTCGATACAAGGACGACTATCAATACATCTATTCTTCCGTCTGGAACATACATTTTGATTATCAATGAAGCTACATTTAAATTGATAAAGTAATTTTCTGGGAGTGCCAGTGACACTCGACTGAAAAAGTCTCGGTCACTGTCGGGCTATACAGCACTTCGCTTCGCTACGGTCCTTTGGACTTCCCGAAACTCCACTGCGTTCCGTTCGGCAATGCTTACTATCCCTCACTCAAAAGGATTTAGGATACCTTTATTATTAAGAGGGGAGTGCAGTTTTCTTTTCGATTTCATCAAGTCTAGTGCCTATATATTCGTATCGCGAATTCAAATGTAATATTTGCTTTTCTTCGTCTTCAATCAATTGATCAAACTTGTTAAAATTGGCATCTATTTTTTTCTTGATCGTTTGAATATAATTTTTGAGCTTATCGCTGACTTCTCCTTCCATGCGAATACGTCCTTTATTAATTTCAGTACGGTAGCCATCCATTATTTTTCTCTTTGATAAAACAATGGACCCTCCAGCGAATATAAGACCAAAAGCGGTTAGTATACCGCCAGTGATATCAAACATACTATAAGTAGCTACGGCATTCATTATGACGCCCACAATAGCTATACCGCCACCAGTAGCTACATTACCGGTCACGTTCGTATTACTAGACATAAGGCTCTCATCCGTAAAGTTTTCGGATTTATCCATAAACTCTTTAAAAGTATCTTGCAAATCCCTCAAAACGTTGATACGTTTTTCAGCTATATCACTAAAAAGATCGTGATCATTTTTGAGGATAGTGTCACTACTTTTGATTTTGAGATCTATCATCTTGGCCATCTGTTGGATACTATCCGCTATATCGATCACACCTTTATTTAGTCTCTCCTTGAGAACATTATTGAGATCAGTTTCTAATTCAGTAGACAAACCAGTAAGCCATTCTTTAGCAGACTTTTGCTTAGAATACAGGGCCGTAAGACTTCTCTTGATCAAAGAAAAGACTCCCAGTCCTTCTTTTAATTCTCTTTCCTTTTGACTCGTTATTTTGTCATAAGCAGCCACTAGATTCTCTACCAAAATGTCAACCTGTGCATTAGATTTATCAGATTGAGTTGACAATGTTTGTTGTATATCTTCTCGAAATACTTTATCGGCTTTCCATTGTTCTTCTCGCAATTGAAGCCCATTATATATTCGCTGATTGATGTTTCTAGAAGTGTTTATATTATTCTGAAGTTTTAAATAAGGTGCTTTGCCTCCTGTTATATTATCAGCAATATATTTTTTGATGATTTTAAATCCACTTTCTTCCTTGTGTCC
>CAYZUW010000040.1:0-17379 GCA_964481325.1 uncultured Saprospiraceae bacterium | reverse complement strand
GTTAAACAAGAATTGACATACTTTCCTTAGGATATCTCTTCTATACTTTATTATTACACTTATTACACCAGTCTATTTTAGTTTTATACCTTTGATGAAAAGGGTATAAGTGAATCAATTTTCCAATCAAACAGCATGGGTTACAGGCGCTTCTTCGGGAATAGGAGAGCAGCTAGTATATGCATTATCTAGTAAAGGAGCAAAAGTCATTATCTCCTCTAGAAAGCAAGCTGATTTAGACATAGTCAAGGCGAACTGTACTACTCCCGAGAATATTTTTGTACTACCCTTTGATCTGATGAATGAAGAAGGCATGCAAGAGGTGTTCTCTAAAGCCATCACCTTTACAGGTAGAATTGATTTACTATTTAACAACGGAGGAGTCAGCCAAAGATCTTATGTTACCGAAACCCAAATGGATGTGTATCATCGTTTGATGAATATCAACTACTTTGGGACCGTAGCGCTTACCAAATCTGTACTGCCTACTATGATTGAGCAGCAAAGTGGCAAAATTATCGTCATTAGTAGTTTGATGGGCAAATTTGCCTCTCCATTGCGGTCGGGTTATGCCGCAGCTAAGCACGCGTTACACGGTTTTTTTGATAGCTTGAGATTGGAGATGCACGCCAATAATATAGGTGTTTTGATGGTATGTCCTGGGTTTATAAAGACTAATATCTCTGTTAATTCTGTAACGGCAGATGGATCTAAACATAATGAGATGGACGATGCACAGGATCAAGGAATGCCTGCTGCAGAATGCGCGGAACAGATACTAAAAGCGGTACGAAAGGACCAACATGAGGTCTATCTTGGTGGGAAGGAGACATTTGCGATATATTTAAAGCGCTTTTTCCCTAAGATTCTTCATAAAATTCTCTTAAAATCTAAGGTTACGTAGCGTTTCGATAAACTAAGCAGTTGACGACGGTGTTTTAGTGAAGTAAAAAATTTCACAGAGATTAAATAAAAAAATATTTCATGAAAAACTTAATTTGGATTACCCTCATCATGTTTTCTTCTCTATTTTCTTGTGCGCAACAAAATAGCGCTGATACTATGGCTAAGGATAAGATGGTAAAAGCCGAAATGCCCTCTAAAGAAATGATGGCAAAACAATTACCTGAGGTACTAGATGAAGGGAACTACAATGAACTTACAGAATTTGAAAATTATGTGATTGCTAAAAAGGGCACGGAAAGATCGTTTTCTGGAGAATATCATAATTCTAAGAAAACGGGCGTATACTGCTGCCGTAGATGTAATATGGCACTCTTTTCTTCTCAGGATAAATTTGACTCTGGTACTGGATGGCCAAGTTTTGATGATGAATATACCGAAGGAGCGGTGAAAGAGGAAACGGATGCTGATGGATATAGAACAGAGATTCTTTGTAGCCACTGTGATGGGCACCTTGGACACGTATTCAAGAATGAGGGCATGACATCAAAGCAAACAAGACATTGTGTCAATAGTGTTTCTATAAAATTGATAGAAGCAGAAATTAATCCCTAAGTCTCCCTAAAGGATATTGCATTCCTAATAGGCGCGACTCGCCAAAGGCGACCTGTCTGCCGATAGGCAGACTAAGCGCGTCAAACGGAGTGCGTAGGGCATAGGGGGAGAAGTGGTATCGCTACCGATGGCAATCGGTAGGGGTAGGAACGGATCACCCGGTCCTGTCAGGCTCTGCCTGGCTTAGGAATGCTCCGAATGGGGAAATTCAAATATCCAATAATAGTTATACGAAAGGCTATCATCGTCAGGATGGTAGCCTTTCTTGTTTCTGAACGGGATAATGCATTAATTTCGTAATTTTGCGATATGTTAGATAAGTTAAAGGCCATAGCGGATAAGTACTACCATTTGGAGGAGCGATTGTCGGATCCTGAAGTGGTGACTGATATCAAGAAATATAAGAAAGTAAGTAAGGAATATAAAGGACTACAGCCTATAGTAGAAGCTTACACAGCCTACCAAAATGTGCTCGATAATATAGAATCGAGCAACGAAATGCTCAAAGAGGATGATCCTGATATGAAGGAGATGGCTAGAGCAGAAATAGATACGCTGAAAGTGCAAAAGGTAGATTGGGAGGAGAAAATAAAAGTGCTTTTGATACCCAAAGACCCGGAAGATACAAAAGATGTTATTGTAGAAATTAGATCAGGTACAGGGGGAGATGAAGCGAGTATTTTTGCAGGGGATTTATACAAAATGTATTCCAAATACGTGAGTGCTCAAGGCTGGTCTATGGAGACAGTCTCTGTGACGGAAGGTACGGTCGGGGGGTATAGTAAGCTGGTCTTGGAAGTAAGTGGTGATGAAGTATATGGTAAACTCAAGTTCGAGTCGGGAGCGCATCGTGTGCAACGTGTGCCTAAGACAGAGTCACAAGGCCGATTGCATACTTCCGCTGCTACTGTAGCGATTATTCCTAAGCTTGAACTAGAAGACGTAGATGTGAGTATGACAGATGTAAGAGTGGATGTGTATCGTGCGAGTGGAGCTGGTGGACAGCACGTAAATAAGACGGAATCTGCTGTGCGTCTTACCCACCAACCTACTGGGATAGTCGCAGAATCTCAAGATAGTAGGTCTCAACTTAAGAATAGAGAAATCGCCTTTCAACGCTTATGTGCAAAGATTGCCGAAAAACAAAAAGCGGATAGAGCGCAAACGCTAGCACAAAAAAGAAAATCACTTGTAGGCTCAGGGGATCGGTCAGATAAAATAAGGACCTATAATTACCCTCAAAATAGGGTAACTGACCACAGACTCGAAGGAGGGGTAAAAAATTTCAATTTGCAGTCTGTAGTAGAAGGAGATATCCAGCCCATCATCGAGGCGCTTCAAATGTATGAAAATGCTGAGCGCTTAAAATCTGAAGAATAAGACAGCAATCTTTGTATCTAGCGGATGCTTGCTACAAAACCTGCCCGTATATTGACCTTTGCTTGACAATTGTACGATGCTTGGAGCGTTTAGAGTTGACACTTAGCAGGGCTTACTCAAAATAATTAGTGCTTTTGCCTTATCTTTACTTTTTTGCACGTTTTATATAAACGATATAATAATATGATAATAGAACAAATATATACGGGTTGTTTGGCACAAGGCGCTTACTATATCGAAAGTAAGGGTGAAGCAGCTATAATAGATCCATTGAGAGAGTCTGACCCATATTTGCAGATGGCAGAAAAAAAAGGGAGTAAAATAAAGTATGTTTTTGAGACGCACTTTCACGCTGATTTTGTTTCTGGTCATATTGATTTGGCCAATAAGGCTGGAGCAAAAATTGTATATGGCCCTCTAGCAGAGACGAAGTATGAAAAGCACATGGCTAAGGATGGAGAAGAGTTTTCTATTGGAGATTTGACCATCAGAGTGCTACATACTCCTGGGCATACCATGGAGAGCACAACTTATCTTTTGTTAGATGAAAATAAAATACCGCACGCCATCTTTACGGGCGATACATTATTTATAGGAGATGTAGGACGTCCTGATTTGGCTCAGAAAGGAGGATCTGTAACGAAGGAAGATTTAGCTGGATTGCTATTCGACAGCCTTCGTGAAAAAATTATGGTGCTCCCTGATGAAGTCTTAGTGTATCCAGCTCATGGTGCCGGTTCTGCTTGCGGAAAGAACATGAGTTCAGAAACGTTTGACACTTTGGGTAACCAAAAGAAAACCAATTATGCGCTCAATGCTAAATTAGATAAGGCTGGATTTATAAAAGAAGTAACTGCTGGCTTAGCACCACCTCCACAATACTTCGCTAAGAATGCTAGCCTAAATAAGAACGGCTACTCTGATTTCGAATCCATCAAAAAGCAAGGTTCTAGAAAACTATCTCCAGCTGAATTTGAAGCAGCTGCAAATGCCCAAGATGCGCTGATGTTAGATGTACGTAAGAAGGAATCTTTTGTACAAGGCTTTATCCCTAATTCTATATTCATAGGATTGGAAGGGAGTTTTGCTCCATGGGTTGGTGCCTTGATAATAGACATCAACCAACCTATTTTATTGATTACGGATGAGGGTAGAGAAGAAGAAGCCATTACTAGATTGGCTCGAGTAGGATACGATAATACGATAGGATATCTAGAAGGTGGATTTAAGTCATGGAAAGCCGAAGGAAGGGAAATTGATACCATTGAGTCCATAAACGCAGAGGAATTTGCAACAATTTTTGAAAAATCTCCTACAATAAATGTACTGGATGTGCGAAAACCTGGTGAGTTTTCTGCATTGCATGTAAAGCGTGCTCAGAATTTTGCACTTGACTTTATCAACTCTAATATGAGTGAAATCGACAAAAGCAAAAAGTACTTTATACATTGTAGAGGAGGATACCGTTCCACTATAAGTAGTTCGATTCTTAAAGCAAGGGGAATCAAAGATTTTGTAAATGTTCAAGATAGTTTTGAGAATATTTGCAATACATCAATACCTACTGAGGCTGGTGCGTCATGCGAAAATCACTAGTTGCAATACATTAAATCTAGAAAGTGAAACTGCTTCAAAAGATACCTTTATTTAAAAAATTGCGGTTTTACACTGGCAAGGATTTCCAGTATGATCTTATAGCCGGTCTTACTATATCTATACTACTTATACCCCAAGGAATTTCATATGCTTATCTGGCTGGATTGCCTCCGCAGTATGGTTTGTATGCAGGTCTTGTTCCATTGATTGTATATGCTTTTTTTGCTTCCACTCCTTACTTACAAATAGGTCCAGTGGCGCTTACTTCCTTATTGATTATATCAGGTATTGGACAGGTAAATGGCATTGAGATCGGCTCAGATCATTATATAGGTCTTGTTTTATTAACAGGACTATTAGTAGGGATACTCCAATTGCTCTTAGGCGTTTTTAAGTTGGGGATTACAGCCAATTTTTTGTCAAAACCAGTTATTGCAGGATTTACTTCTGCTGCTGCAATCATTATTACGATTAGTCAGCTCAAAGATATATTTGGAATTAAACTAGGACAGTACAAGTTTTTACACCAAAAGATTCATGCTATATTTCTTTCGCTTCCAGATGTTAATCCTACTGCAGCTATTATGGGATTTTCGAGTTTGTTATTGATGTATACTTTGCGCAAGATTAATAGGAAGATACCTAGTGCGCTCGTTGCATTGGTCATTGGTTCTTTATGTACTTGGTTTTTTCAGTTAGATGCAAAAGGATTGAAGATTATTGGAGCGGTAGATATAGGATTGCCATCTTTTAGATGGTATATGATTGATTTACCAACGATCAAATCTATATTACCTACTGTTATCACCTTGACTATTTTTGGCGCAGTTGAGTGTATGACTATTTCGAAAGCTATCGCCTCTAAAGATCCTAGAGTTAGGACGAAGGCTAACCAAGAGTTCATAGGTATAGGCTTGTCTAAAATATTTGGTGCCTTTTTTCAAGCTATGCCAAGTTCGGGGAGTTTTTCTCGTTCCGCAGTAGCGCATGACTTGAGTGCTAAATCAAGTGTTGTGAGTTTGGTGTCAGCTTCTGCTGTAGCTTTGGTTGTTTTGTTGTTGTCTCCGATTTTGCATTTTATACCTTTTGCTATTCTCGCATCGATCATTATTATTTCGGTTTTGAATTTATTTGAATTCCAGGAAGCCAAATTTTTATGGACATATCATAGAAGGGACTTTTGGAATATGGCAGTTACCTTTTTGGTAACCTTGATAGTAGGTATTGAGCAGGGTGTATTGGTAGGGGTCGTACTTTCGATTATAAAGGTTTTGATGAAGAGTGCAGAACCTCATATAGCAGTATTGGGCCGCTTACCTGGAACCACTGTGTACAAAAATGTAGACCGTTTTGAGGAAGCTGTAGTGCCAGCCAACATGAAGATTATTCGTTTTGATGATGAACTATATTTCGCCAATGCTGCGTTCTTTGTAGAGAAGTTTAAATCATTTGTGCGACCTAATACGAAGGGGATTAAGGTGGTCGTATTAGACGCTAGCGGCATGAACGGCATCGACAGTGTTGGGATTAGAGCCTTTGAAGAGGTGTTAGACTTTTACTCTGCTAGGGATATTGAGTTCAATGTTTGTAGTGTTATTGGACCAGTTAAAGACATTCTTAAAAAGACTGGTCTGATAGAAAGGCTTGGAACAGAAAACGATTTTCTCCAAATTCAAGATGCAGTAGACGAGTACGAGCAGGTAGCTTGATAAATTTTTGAATCTGTCTCGAAGTCAGTAAGCGGCTTCTTTTAAACCTTCAGCCTTAGTTTTTTGTATAAATTTAAAAAACAGTAATCGATGCATCGATTTATGCTGGGTAGTCACATCTCTATTTCTGGTCCATTGGATTTCACAAGATATTGACTGTTTTGTATGTGTTGATTTAGTTAATAATGTAAACTATTGAATATGAGTTCACTAAATCTAGAGGAATAAAAAAAGGTTCCACAGAAAACTGTGAAACCTAATTTTGCGCCTCTTCTTGGGCTCGAACCAAGGACCTACGGATTAACAGTCCGGCGCTCTAACCAACTGAGCTAAAGAGGCAGTTTAAAAGCTCGTAGTGAGCACTAATTACTAGCTATTGTACTACATTCTTTTAAAAGCGTTGCAAATCTATTACAATAAAAATAAAAGTGCAATCTTTAGACCGAAATTTTAAAAAAATTAGATTAGATGAGTTTATTATCCATAGGAACAGTAGCATTTGATAACATCGAAACGCCAGTTGGCAAAGTAGAGCGAGTTATTGGAGGAGCGTGCACATATATTAGTATAGCAGCTTCATATTTTACAAAAGATTTGATGATCTCTTCAATCGTAGGCGGAGATTTTCCGGACAGCGAACTGAAGTATCTCAAAAAGAGAGGTATCAATCTAGATGGCTTAGAGGTTGTCAAAGAAGGAAAGTCCTTCTTTTGGGGCGGAAAGTATCATGACAACATGAATAAACGAGATACGCTTTTCACGGAGTTAAACGTATTAGATGATTTCAATCCTAAGTTGCCTGCTTCCTATAAGACAGCAAAGTTCCTGATGCTAGGTAACCTTACTCCAGATATCCAAATGAAGGTTATCAAGCAATTGAAGAAGAAACCAAAGTTGATTACACTAGATACGATGAATTTTTGGATGGATATCGCGATGCCATCTTTAAAGAAAGTATTGAAAAAAATCGACGTCTTGACCATTAATGACGAAGAGGCACGTCAGTTGTCTGGAGAATACTCATTGGTAAAAGCTGCTGCGAAGATTTTCAAGATGGGACCTAAGTATCTTATCATCAAGAAAGGAGAGCACGGGGCCATGGTCTTTCATAAAGACAAGATATTTTTTGCACCTGCATTGCCATTGACTTTGGTAAAGGATCCTACTGGAGCGGGAGATACTTTTGCTGGAGGATTTATGGGGTATTTGGCAAGTGTTGATAAAGTTAATTTTGAAGCCATCAAGACAGCTACAATATATGGTTCTGTAATGGCTTCATTTTGCGTGGAAGATTTTAGTATCAATAGACTTAAGACGCTTAAGAAAAGCGAAATCTCAAAACGAGTTAAAGAATTTGAACGCATGGTTAAGTTCAAGATGTAATCATTTGTCCTTTCCATTCTACATAGCAAAAAGATATTTATTTAGTAAGAAATCTACTAATGCGATAAATATTATCACCTCCATCTCGGTGTTTGGATTGGCTATTGGTACAGCGGCATTGGTCCTTGTCTTATCTGTATTCAACGGCTTCGAAGATCTCATTTCAGGTCTATTTAGTAATTTCAATCCAGACATCAAGATTGAGGTTGTAGAAGGAAAATCTTTTATTCCAAATGAAGATAAAATAAAGCAAATATCTTCCTTAGATAATGTACAAGCTGTTTCAAAAACCCTAGAAGAGGTTGCTATATTTAAATATAGTGGTTCTCAGGATTTTGGTATCATCAAAGGTGTTGACGATCAATACGTTGCTGTTACTGCCATCGATACGACTTTGAGAGAAGGTAGTTTTTTGCTTCAAAAAGATTCTATTTCTTATGCTGTTTTAGGTTCAGGGATGCGTAATAAACTAGCGGTGCATGTTGATGATGAATTTTCATCCCTCACTGTATATACGGCTAAAAAGAAAAAAAGCCGCTCGAGTATTATTCCGGGCTCCGCTTTGAATAAAAAACTCATTTATCCTTCTGGTGTATTTTCTATTCATCTTGATGTTAATAATCAGTACATTCTTAGTTCTTTAGAATTTGCCCAGTCATTGTTAAATACAAAAAAAATTAGCGCACTCGAAGTTAAAGTGAAAGATGAGGATGAGCTCGCGTCTGTGGTTTCTGCCATTGAAGAAATCATGGGTCAAGAATTCACTGTCAAAAATAGATTTAGACAAGATGAAGCTTTTCTCAAAGTGATGAACATTGAAAAGTGGATGAGTTTTGCAATAGTGTCTCTAACGCTTTTGTTGATTGCTTTTAATTTGATTGGAGCACTCTGGATGATAGTTTTAGAAAAGAAAAAAGACATTGCTTTGCTAAAAGCAATGGGTACTGAAGACTACAAGATTAGAAACATATTCCTCTGGGAAGGCGCTTTGCTGTGTGTACTAGGGATGGTTTCTGGCTTTGTGTTGGCTATTCTTATATACATTGTGCAAAAAACAATCGGAATTGTACCCATTCCAGATGGATTTATGGTCAATTCTTACCCCATCAGTATCCGATTTACTGATTTTATGGCAGTAGGCATTACTGTATTGCTAATTGGTCTGCTAGCTTCCATTCCACCAGCGCTCAGGGCACAAAGGGTGTCCGAAATGATTAGAGAAGCCTAATATATTCGATATATTTACACTTTAATTGAATCTATGGAAGATTGGCAGTACGACTTTGAATGGCTTAAAATTCGCCACTTTTTGAAGGACAAGTTCTCTAAAGAAGAGATTCCTGACTTGAATGCCGTCCTATTTTTGATTGGTATCCAAACCTTAGGGCGTTGGAAGAAGGAATTTACCAAAGAAGAAAAACAAGATTTGATGCATATTGCCATTTGCGAAATTACACAAGTAGACGGCTGCTATGCTTTTAAAGGGAGGGACCATGATGGATGGCCTCATTATGAAGCACTTAAACCTATTGATAAAAAAGGCGTTAAAGAACAAGAAAAATACCTTATAGTAAAAGTCATTGAATATTTCGAAAGAGAAAAATATTTTGAAGATGAAGAACAGTACAATTAAGAACTTACTTAGCTTAGCTACTTTAGCTTTATGTGTAGCTATGATGACAGGGTGTGGATCAAATTACACTATGGCTGAAATCGAAACCGAGTATGGAACCATGAAAGTTAAGCTGTATAATGATACGCCTATACACAAGGAAAATTTTATCAAATTGGCTAATGAAGGCTTTTACGATGGCACACTTTTTCACCGAGTTATCAAAGGATTCATGATACAAGGAGGAGACCCAAATTCTAAAGGTTCCCCAGCTGGTGCCCCACTCGGAAATGGAGGGCCAGGATATACGCTTGATGCAGAAATTGGAAGACCACACATTAAAGGGGCTCTTAGTGCAGCAAGATTGTCAGATGCTCAAAATCCACAAAAAAAATCATCAGGGAGTCAATTTTATATTGTTCAAGGAAAGACTGTGAATGAAGCCGAGTTGCTGAGAATAGGACAATCAAAAAATATTACCTACCCAGAAGAAACGATTAAGCTTTATACGCAAATGGGAGGAGCTCCATTTTTAGATATGGAATATACCGTTTTTGGAGAAGTTGTAGAAGGTTTAGATATTATCGACGAGATAGCGGAGGAGCCAATTAATTCAGCCAACAGACCTACTAAGGATGTTGCCATGAAAGTTAGAATTATCAATTAATATGAAAAGATATCAATCCGTACTATTTTCTTTTTTGGCAATGTGCCTATTAGTAGGTTGTGCAAAACCTATTGCAAATTTCACTTTACCAACTGAGGAGCCGATTGCCCCTGCAAATGTGCAGTTTGAGAATAATTCCAAGAAAAGTGAAACTTACTTGTGGGATTTTGGTGATGGTAATACTTCTACAGAAGAATCTCCAAATCACACTTATAGCTCGAGTGGGAACTACCTTGTAGTATTAAAAGCAAATAAAGGAAAAAAGACAAGTACCGAAGAAAAGCGCTTACGTGTTCAAGCACCTAATAATTGCTTAGTCGAATTAAGTACGCCAATGGGCAGTATGGTTATTGAGCTATATAATGATACACCCTTGCATAGAGATAATTTTATCAAACTAGTAGAAGAGGGCTTTTATGATGGCTTGTTATTTCATAGAGTTATTAGTGGATTCATGGTACAAGGAGGAGACCCAAGATCGAAGAATGCTAAACCAAATGATCAACTAGGTTCAGGAGGTCCAGGCTATCAAGTAGACGCTGAAATCAAAAACTTCCATATCAAAGGAGCTTTAGCGGCGGCGCGTACAGGAGACAGTGTTAATCCGAAAAAGAAATCTAGCGGATCCCAGTTTTATATTGTTCAGGGCCAGAAACAAACGGCTTCTTCTCTAATCAATATGGAATTGAGTAAAGGAATAAGTTATCCCCCAGAAGTAAAAAAAGCATATGTTGAAAATGGTGGAACGCCACAATTAGATAATGAATATACAGTGTTTGGACAAGTGATTAAAGGATTGGAGGTAATAGACAAGATAGCTAAAACCCAAACCAAGAGAGGAGATAGACCAGTAGAAGACGTTACTATGACAATTAAGATAATAAACTAGAATAGCGTGAAAAGCAATATAATTCTTGGACTTGATATTGGAGGAACTGGCATAAAGGGTGCACTTGTTGATGTAAAAACGGGTAAACTTGTAACTGAAAGAGTTCGTTATAAAACGCCATCACCTGCTTACCCCGAGGCTGTTGCAGCAAAAGTAAAACAACTTATTGAAGAACTAGACTACGAGGGTGATATTGTTGGTTGTGGTTTTCCAGCTATCGTAATAAATGGAACGGCTAAGTCCGCTTCAAATATTCATAAAACTTGGATTGATACAAGTGTTTCAGATTTATTTGCAGAGACAACAGGAAAGAAATTTGTTGTCATCAATGATGCAGATGCAGCTGGTGTTGCAGAGGCTCATTTTGGAGCTATGAAATCTAGTGAAGGTGTTTCTTTGTTGCTTACGCTAGGTACAGGGATAGGATCTGCTCTTTTTATAGATGGAACCTTGATGCCTAATACGGAATTTGGACATTTACACCTTAAGGGACAAGAAATGGTTGTCGAAAAGTACGCTTCTAATGCTATTAGAAAAAAAGAAGAACTTTCTTTTGAAGAATGGGCTTCGAGGCTAAATACGCTATTGTTGCATCTTGGCCACCTATTTAGCCCAAGTAAAATAGTGCTAGGAGGTGGAGTTAGTAAGCATTTCGATGAGTATAAAGAAAATTTTAAAGGACTAGATTTTCCAGTCCGACCAGCTAGTCTATTTAATCATGCAGGACTAATTGGTGCGGCCTTCTATGCCTCACAAAAAGGATTATAGACTATTATTAATCAAGAAGGTTAAGTACATTATCTCTATATCGAGTCGCTTCTTCATTTGTAGCTATACCACAAATAGCAGATCTCGTCATTATAGTATCCGTCCTTCCATTATAACTAGGTCGTGTCACTTCCCATTCAAGCGGAAAGGTTTCATCTGTTACATTGTTTAAAACGGTGAATATTCCATCTGCTTCGTAATTGAAAGGGCAAAGTAATTCAATACTATATAAGTCTGCTTGGAGTACTTTAGCCATCCCATATCTTTCAGTCAATAGTGTTTGCACCATATCATCCTTTTCATTCACAGGGTTGTTAAAAACTATATCCCCAAGTATCAAACCTGAATGATATTCTTGCAATTTCTCCATCGCTAAACCGTGGTCTGCATAACACATTTCATGACTCAACACAGCAAGCAGCTGCGCTTCGGTTCTAATAAATTTTAAAAAAGCGGAACTGATAAATATTTTACCGCCAGGTAAGGTAAAAGCTATCTTACTTTCTTCATCTCTAAGAACGAAAACTTCCCATGCAAATTTATCTCTATTGACAACAGTAGAAGTATTTACAATAGTAGCTAAAGCACTGTCTAAGTATCTGTAGAGCGTTTGATTCTGTGCTCTTCTATAAAGATTATAAAGATTAGGGTTTGCAACTATATAATTTGATAATTCTTTGCCGATTTTAGCTTGCTCAAACTCAGTGAAACTTTGCAAATCTGCTCTGACAATTTCTCCTTCTGGGCGACATGAGAATGTAAATACAAACACTATAAACAAATATCCCAAAGTCAGTTTAAGCCTTTTCATAATATGAAGTTGTGGTTACTTTTTAACTTAAATTAAAGGGGGATTATGCTGTCCAAGCGGAGCTTGCCTTTTGACGGTTTGTTGCCTAAAGTGTGCAAATAGTGTGCCACAGAGCCATTTAAACGACCTATTCCAAGGTCTTCGCTAGTACTATATCTCGAATATTATGCCACTTATTTCGTCCGTAAGAGCTTTATGAACGCTTCTTCTTGCTTTTATGAGTCAGGCATATTTTAAGATTGAAACGAGTTTATCAATATACAGCTTAGGCAGTTGCATAAAAAATGGCAGTTCTCAAAGAGAAAAGGTATAAATCAAAATTGACTTAAAATAGATGAGAGCTTAAGCCTTTACTTGCTAATAATCCTCTATATTTGCGCGCAGTTTACACAATCTTAAACTTTTTGTAAAATGCCAAAGGATACTTCGATTAAATCAATTCTAATCATTGGTTCAGGACCTATTATAATTGGTCAAGCTTGTGAATTTGACTATTCTGGTTCTCAAGCCGCCCGTTCTTTGCGGGAAGAGGGTATATCTGTTACCTTGATCAATTCGAATCCAGCTACCATTATGACGGATAAAGTGATCGCTGATCACATATATCTAAAGCCATTGACGGTAGAGAGCCTTGAAGAAATACTACAAGAACAACAAATTGATGCAGTATTGCCTACCATGGGTGGGCAGACAGCACTGAATCTAGCGATAGAAGCTGGAGAGAGAGGCATCTGGGAAAAGTACAATACTAGATTGATAGGAGTTGATTTAGAAGCGATTGAGCTTACAGAAAATCGAGAAGCCTTCAAAAAGAAGATGGTAGAGATAGGCCTTAGCGTGGCTAAATCTTATATCGCCAATTCATTTTTAGAAGGAAAGGATGCGGCACAGAAGATTGGTTTTCCATTAGTTATTCGTCCATCTTATACACTAGGGGGGACAGGAGGAAGCTTTGTGCATTTAGAAGAGGAGTTTGACGAAGCCTTGCGCAGAGGCTTGAATGCTTCGCCTACGCATGAAGTTTTAGTAGAGCAAGCAGTATTGGGATGGAAAGAATACGAATTGGAATTGCTGCGAGATTCAAATGATAACGTGGTCATCATTTGTACAGTAGAAAACCTTGATCCAATGGGGATTCATACTGGAGATAGTATCACCGTCGCACCAGCGATGACATTGCCAGATACAGGATACCAAGAAATGCGTAACCAAGCAATATTGGCAATGCGCTCTCTAGGTAATTTTGCAGGGGGATGTAATATCCAGTTTTCTATCAATCCAGCAACCGAAGAACTTATAGTTATCGAGATTAATCCGCGTGTATCTAGATCCTCGGCATTGGCGAGTAAGGCCACAGGATATCCTATTGCAAAGATTGCCTCTAAATTGGCAATTGGCTACACCTTAGACGAATTGAAAAACCAAATCACTAAAACCACTTCGGCATACTTTGAACCAGCTTTGGACTATGTAATCGTAAAAATGCCAAGATGGAACTTTGATAAGTTCTATGGTTCGGATCACACCTTGGGTCTACAGATGAAGTCAGTAGGAGAGGTGATGGCAATCGGTAGAAATTTTCTAGAAGCACTCCAAAAAGCTTGTCAATCTCAGGAGAATAATAGAATGGGACTTGGTGCAGATAAAAAAGAATGGATAAAAACGGCAGACATTCTCCAGAGAATGAAGGTCGCTAGTGATGATAGAATATATAGGGTGAAGGATGCATTGAGGCTAGGAGTGCCAGAAAAGACAATTCACAACCTTACCAAAATTGATCCTTGGTATATAGGCCAGATCAAAGAGTTGGTCAAGTATGAAAAGGAACTTATGAAGTTCAATGTTCCAGAAGACTTGACGTATGAATTTTTGATGAAATTGAAGAAAGTAGGCTACTCTGATGCGCAAATAGCATGGCTCATGCGCGTTGAAGAGAAAAATATCAAAAAGAGAAGAACGGAATTGGGTATCAAGAGAGTGTATAAAATGGTGGATACCTGTGCGGCAGAATTTGAAGCACAAACGCCTTACTTCTATTCTACCTTTGACACTGAAAATGAAAGTATACCATCTGATAAGAAGAAAATTTTGGTATTGGGATCAGGGCCAAATCGTATCGGACAGGGTATAGAATTTGATTACTGCTGCGTACACGGTTTGATGGCGATAAAAGAAGCAGGCTTCGAATCTATCATGGTCAATTGTAATCCAGAGACAGTATCTACTGACTTTGATGTGGCGGATAAATTATACTTTGAACCTGTATTCTGGGAGCACCTAGAAGAAATTTTAGATCATGAAAAACCAGAAGGTGTAATTGTACAACTCGGTGGGCAAACAGCACTCAAACTAGCAGAAAAGATTACAAAGAAAGGGGTTAAGATTATCGGGACATCGTATGAGTCTTTAGATCTTGCTGAAGATAGAGGGAGATTTTCTGATATCCTTAAAGAATTAGATATCCCTTATCCAAACTATGGTACAGCAGAGGATACTGATGAAGCCCTAGCTGTAGCCAATAGGGTAACTTACCCTGTACTTGTGAGACCATCTTATGTATTGGGAGGACAGAGTATGCGTATCGTTATCAACGACGAAGAATTAGAAAAGCACGTACTTGGAATCTTCAAAAAAATGCCTGACAATAAAGTGCTCGTAGATCAATTTTTAGAAAGAGCAAGAGAGGCAGAAGTAGATGCTATCTGTGATGGAGAAGACGTATTGATTATGGGTATCATGGAGCATATAGAGCCAGCAGGGATTCACTCTGGCGATAGTAGTGCGATGTTGCCGACATACAGTTTGTCGGAGAATGCAGTGCAAAAGATGAGAGACATCACACGCAAGTTAGCTTTTGCCTTAAACACAGTTGGTCTGATTAATATTCAGTTTGCTATCAAGGATGATAACGTTTACGTTATTGAAGCCAATCCAAGAGCATCTAGAACGACGCCATTTATTGCTAAAGCCTACCAGGTTCCATTTTTAAATATGGCAACCAAAGTAATGCTAGGAACACATAAAATTAAAGACTTCAAGTTTGAGAAAAAACTAGATGGGTACGCCATTAAGGTACCTGTATTCTCATTCGAAAAGTTTCCGAATGTTGATAAGAACCTTGGACCAGAGATGAAATCTACTGGAGAGGCCATTAGATTTATAAAAGATCTCAATGATCCTTACTTTAGAGATCTAGACAAAAAGAGATCACTCTATTTATCTAGATAAACGCGCAATAAGATATGAAGTCAAAAGAGGAGATAGTCAATAATTGGTTGCCTAGATATACAGGCACAGAGCTCAAAGATTTTGGGGAGTATATTTTGGTTGTCAACTTTTCTGCATATCTAAAGACCTTTGCGGAATGGCACAATGTAGAGATTAAAGGTCAAGATCGATCTATGCCAAGCGCTACGGCGGATAATATTACCATGATAAACTTTGGTATGGGTAGCCCCAATGCGGGTACCGTTGTAGATTTATTAACAGCGATCAAGCCTAAGGCCTTACTCTTTTTAGGTAAGTGTGGTGGGCTCAAAACGCATCTCAATAAAGTAGGCGATTTAATATTGCCTATCGCAGCTATCAGAGGAGAGGGGACATCTAATGATTACCTTCCTGCAGAAGTACCTGCCTTACCTGCCTTTGCACTGCAAAAGGCGATTTCTACAACCATCAGAGAATACGAAAGAGATTACTGGACGGGTACTATTTATACTACTAACAAAAGAGTTTGGGAGCATCGAGAAGATTTCAAATCTTATCTTCGCACTTTACGTCCTATTGCTATAGATATGGAGACCGCTACAATATTTATCGCAGCGTTCAAAAACGAAATACCAGCAGGTGCTTTACTCCTTGTATCGGATATGCCTATGGTGCCTGATGGCGTGAAGACAGAAAAGAGCGACAAAATAGTAACTGCCAAGTACGCTGATGAGCATCTCAAAATTGGTATCGATTCGCTCAAGCAATTGATCAATCATTCCCTCACAGTAAAGCATCTTCGTTTCTAGGATGGAAGCGATATACGATAAGATACAGGAGGCGAAAAATTACATCCTCTCCCAACAAGGCTTTACTTGTAAGCAAGCCGTAGTATTAGGTACAGGTCTTGGAAATTTGTCTGAAAAAATTGAAGTCAAAACGGCTATCGATTATGCAGACATTCCTCATTTTTCCACTTCCACGGTAGAGAGTCACCAAAGCCAATTGCTGTTTGGCACCTTAGATGGGGCGCCTATTATAGTCTTGGCGGGGCGGTTTCACTACTACGAAGGATACAGTATGAAGGAGCTTACGTTTCCTATTCGTGTGCTCAAATTCTTAGGCGTGGAGATTATTTATATGTCCAATGTATCGGGTAGTGTGAATCCAAACTTCAAACCAGGTACCCTCGTTTTGGTAAAGGATCATATCAACACACACCCAGAGAATCCTCTGCGTGGATACAATGATGAACGACTCGGTCCTCGCTTTCCAGATATGTTGCATACCTACGATACCCAGATAAGAGAGTCAGTTAAGTCTATTGCGCAGCGCGAAAATGTAACCGTAGAGGAGGGGATATATCTCTCGCTCCAAGGGCCCAATTTGGAAACTCCAGCAGAGTATCATTACTACCATACCATAGGCGCAGATTTGATTGGGATGTCGACCGTGCCCGAGGTTATCGTTGCACGTCATTCGAGTATGCGTGTTTGTGTACTTTCGATTGTTTCCAATCTTTGTTACCCGATCAGCGCGATCACCGAGACGACCATAGAAGAAGTCATCGCCATTGCCAATACCGCAGAGCCCAAGTTGACAAAAATAGTCCGACAACTGGTTCAAGATTTTCAATAGGATAATAATTTGGGGGCTCCTCCGATGAAAAATCGGAGTCGGGCCATCCGCTACTCCCTAACGGTCGGCCCTGAAACGGGCTTCCCGCGAAAAGCGGGACTAGCTACTACCCCTAGCCCGGGGTTGAAAATTAATTTGTGGGCATTTGAAAAAATGGATGAATGGATTTGAAATTAGAAGCATAGGAATAAAAAGAGCAGA
>CAYZUW010000039.1:0-17807 GCA_964481325.1 uncultured Saprospiraceae bacterium | reverse complement strand
ACCTTTGATGATTTATGTGTGATTGACTGGTGCGACCTGTCCCGTGCTAGCCACGCAATCCGCTAGATTCCAGGGTAGGCTCAATAGAGATAAGTGGTTAGAGTTCAAATATACTTTACAACTAATCTTCGATATTCCTACAAGCTATGGGTTATTTGATTACCTTGGGTATTAAACGGAGCCTCTGACCATAAGAATAAAGAAATATGAAGATTGGAATTACTGGCACTGGTAGTTATTTACCTAAGATAGTTACCAAAAACAGTGATTTTCTAAATCACCGTTTCTTGGAACCAGATGGGACTGAAATAGACTCGCCTAGTGCGACTATCATAGAAAAGTTTAAAGCAATTACTGGTATCAAGGAAAGACGTTATGCTAATCCAGATTACAATACCTCTGATTTAGGTTTTTTTGCTGCCGAAAAGGCAATTGAAGATGCTGGCATTGACCAAGAAGATATAGACTATATCATATTCGCACATAATTTTGGCGATGTGACCAAAGACAAAATCCAAGGAGACACTGTACCCTCTTTAGCGACACGTGTCAAACATCTACTCAAAATCAAGAATCCCTCATGCGTAGCTTATGATATGCTTTTTGGATGCCCAGGCTGGATAGAGAGTGTTATCCACGCAAAAGCATTTATCCAAAGTGGAATGGCTAAGATTTGTTTAGTAATTGGGGGGGAGACACTATCTAGAGTTATTGATCCACATGATAGAGATAGCATGATCTATGCTGACGGGGCAGGCGCCTGTATCCTAGAAGCTAATCAAGGAGAAGGTGAAATTTTGAATCATGCCTCTCTGACCTATTCCCATGATGAAGCGTATTACCTAACTTTAGATAAGACCTACGATAAAGAAGGATGTGCCGATACTAGATTTATCAAGATGAGTGGGCGCAAAATATATGAGTTTGCCTGTAAGCATGTACCCCAAGCCTTGGCTGATTGCTTAGATAAGAGTAGTGTGGAGATAGATGACATCAAAAAGATACTTATCCATCAGGCCAATGAAAAGATGGACGAGGCAATTATCAAAAGATTCTTTCGTATTTATAACAAAGAAATTCCCGAAGGTATCATGCCAATGATTATCCAAAGGATGGGCAATAATTCTGTGGCAACCGTTCCTATTCTTCTAGATCGTATCCTTCGTGGTCTTGTGCAAAACCAAAGTTTAAATAGTGGTGATGAAGTTATCTTTGCCAGTGTAGGTGCAGGGATGAATATCAATACTTTTGTGTATCGGTTTTAGATTTGTTTCTTTCCCTTGAGTATAAAAAAGCGAGTAGTATTTTTAATTACCCATGTTTTCATTTCTACCAAAATCTAATTTCCTTAATCGATTTTTATTCATAATACAGAAAAAGCAGCCTCTAACAAGAGACTGCTTTTTCTAAATTACAGCTCATGTAATTAATAGACCTAAAAATCGTCTATAATTTTTTTCTTCATGCGCTCAAATTCCTCTTCGTTGATTACGCCAGAGGCTTTAAGTTCACCTAACTCTTTTAACTTGACTAGTGGGTCTTCTTCAAAAGCTTTCTTTACGAACTCGGAAGCAGAACTCTCTCTACTAGAAGAGGGAACTTCTTTTTCATCCTCAATTTCAATAGCTTCGTTTTCATAGTCTGAAACTAAGTCCGCCGTCGAATCTACAAAGTCATCTACTACGATAGATCCTTTAGCTGCTAAATCCTCTGCCACATCTTTCGCTTCTTCTTTCCATTCTTTTGCGATATCTTTTCCTTTCTCAAATTTCTCTTTATAGAACTTCTTTACTCGCTCTGGATCAAAATCCAAAATAGTGCCTCCAGATGCAAAGTGAGACTTAAATACTTCTCCTAAAGCATAGGTAGATGCACCTGCAAAAATAGAAACGGTAACGCCTCCAATAATGGAACCTAATCCAGGAATCAATTTGATCACTGACCTAGCGCCTAGACGTGCGATCGTGGCACCTGTTAGTGAAGTGACAATCGCCTTGCCTCTCGTTTCTTCATAGTCTATATCGTATATTTTGCAGAGTTGTCTTATCATATCTAACTGCAAGGCAGAAACGGCAAATATGTCTGCAATGAGAATAGGGATAAAACCTGCCCCCATAGACCATATCGTATGGTTTCTTATGATGCTATCTGCTAATTCATTCTTGTTGTTTCCTTGTGGTGCTGAATTCTTGCCGAGTATGGAATCTTTCAGTCCTCCTAGAATCTTGTCTTTAATCTTGTCTTTCATAATCAATCAATTTATATGTATTACGATAACACTAATCTAATGGTTATTATTGAATTATACCATGGTATTTCGATGATTCACGCTGTTTTTTCGATATATACTCAACGGAAATTGGTTTTGGAAAATTTATGCGAATTTGTTTTGCCCGATATTAAGGCGTAAAACGCAGGTGATGCCTTAGCATCAGCGAGGATTTACAACGCAGATATTGGGCAAAAGAAAAAGCAGAAAAGTCCTAAACTACTTTCCGATGAGTATAAGTGCTTAGAGAAAGCTTGGTATGAAGGTTCTGCTATCTTTTCTGCAGCTTGGTATTTCATCATGCCTTAGGTACATTTGTTCTAAAATGATTAAATGAGATATTTGCTCGTACTTTCTTTGGCTTTTATGTTAGGCGCTTGTTCTAAACCAGAAAATCCTACTTTCAAGAAGTTGGAGAATATTTCCTTTAACTCTCTTTCTATACAAAAGCCTTATTCTGTCAAGCTCAATGCGGATGCTATTTTCCACAATCCAAACTCTTTAGGGGTCCAAATCAAAGCGGCAGATTTTGATGTTTTTATAAATGGAATTAAGACCACGCATATCAAACAAGACGTTTCTGTAAAGATGCCCGCTCAGTCTGATTTTACCTTACCCATCGTATGTTCCGTAGGACTAAAGGATGTCTTCGAAGACTTAAAGCTCAAGGATTTATTTAAGGCCAAGAAGATAAAATATCAAATGAATGGGTATTTAACGATTGACCTTGCTGGTGTTCCGATAAAGGTGCCATTTGACGTTGAAGGGGAGGAGAAGTTAAGTTTGTAGTATTTTTTCTATAGTTTCTTATACCTACAAGTAGTCTTTCAATTCTGTAAACTCATTGATTACTTGGTTGGCATTTTCGAGCGATTGATCGCAGCACAATGGATTGGCGTACCCAAATACAAAAATCCCAGCCTTGTTGGCGGCTGTGATGCCATTATCAGAATCCTCAATCACTATGCAATCTTCTCTTGCAGCGTTTCCTAGTGTAGCCGCTTTTTCAAAAATTTCTGGATGTGGTTTTGATTTTTCTAAGTCTGCTCCGCTAATCTTTGCGCTGAAATAGGGGTTCAAATCGAAGCGATCAAAAACTCTATTTATATTAGGCATAGAGGCCGAAGATGCTAAGACCAATGTTTTTCCTTTCTTATGAAAGTACTTTATGATTTCTTCTACGCCTTCTACTAGGGTGAGGCTTGGGTCGTTGTGAAAGTAATCTATAAAGAACTTACGTTTTCTGGCGACCAATTCAACGGGATCTTCGTCCAGATTATAATGTTCTACTAATTTTTGAAACGCATTTAACGTGCTTGATCCAGTGGTTGTCTTATACAAAGCCTCTGGCACATCTAGCCCTAAGGAGCGAAATGTGTCGTAGTATGCTTTTTTGTGCAATGGTTCAGAGTTTATGATGACTCCGTCCATATCAAAAATAACGCATCGGACATCTTGTAGTGAATTTGTAGGATCTTGCATAGTTTTTTAAACTGTGATTTTATGCGGCAAAGATACACTATGGGAAAGAGAAATAATAGCGCAATGTCTCATTCGAATACCTGTAATAAAAAGGCCGCTCCTGGAGCTTGTATATTTACATATGGATTCGCTACCAAAAGGTCGCCCAATGACATTTTTTTTGATACACTCCATTCGTCTATCGCTCCAGCCCTTGCGTATGTTTCGAACTCTCTACGGATTGACCTTCTGGTAGTCTAGGATGGATACTATAATGATAATTTTTTTGGACTAGCGCTGTGCAGTGGTCGTGTGATAACACGAGTCTGAAAGACCGAGCCGAATGGTGAGCCACGGAACATAGCGACCCTGCATCTAACGTCAAAGCTATTTTCAGCTTTGATGTTAGATGCAGGGTAGACCCCTCATATTTAATATGTTATATCGCCCAACGCGTAATGGGTTGCATGCTTTGATCTGAGAATTCTCCTTTTTCGAATTTATACTTTGCGGCGACGGCAATCATGGCGGCATTGTCTGTGCAAAATTGGAAGGCGGGTATGTAGGTGTTCCAATTTAGTTGTTTGCCTTTGGTTTCGAGCGCATTTCGAAGGCCGGAATTGGCGGATACTCCACCAGCGATGGCGATTTCGGAGATGTTGTGCTTGCGAGCGGCAATCTCCAATTTTTGCATAAGTATATCCACTATGGTTTGCTGCACAGAGGCACAAATGTCAGCTAAGTTTTCTTTTACAAATTCAGGATTGGTAGCGAGTTCTTTTTTGAGAAACTGTAGAATATTAGTCTTGAGGCCGCTAAAAGAAAATTCTAATTCTCCTACCTTGGGTTTGGTAAAAGTGAATCGGGCTTGTCCTTTCCGAGCTAACTTGTCTATAATAGGACCAGCAGGGTAGTCGAGTCCAAGCAGTTTTCCCGTTTTGTCAAAAGCCTCTCCAGCGGCATCATCTATCGTGCTACCTAGCAGCTCCATCTCTAAATAATCCTTGACGAGCACGATCTGTGTATGGCCTCCTGATACCGTAAGGCATAAAAATGGAAAATTAGGATAAGGTGCTTCCGCGAAGTGGGCGAGTACGTGCGCCTGCATATGATTGACTTCTATGAGGGGTAGCTTCAAGGCCAGTGCAAAGGATTTGGCAAAAGTAACCCCAACTATCAGTGAGCCTAGTAGACCAGGTCCTCTCGTCACCGCTATGGCATCCAATTCTTGTTTGCTAATATCTGCTTTTTGGAGCGCCAAAGAGACTGTAGGGACGATGTTTTCGAGGTGGGCTCTAGAGGCAAGCTCTGGTACTACACCACCGTAAATACGGTGTGCATCTTGCGAAGCGACGCAGTTAGAAAGCACTTTTCCGTCCTGTAAAATAGCTACCGAGGTATCATCACAGGAGGACTCAATGGCTAATATTGTCAGTTTCTTCAAAATTTGTACAATTTAGTACACCAAAAGTATAAAAACCTGCATCATAACTGACAGTATCTATGCCGTCATTTTTAAAGAAAATCGCGCCTACACTGCGGAAACAAGTGGATTGAAAAAAGAATAAATATCGCCAAAAGAGACATTTTTGGGATGCATGCGTTTTCAGAGTGGACACAATGGTTTTTTTAGTCTAAATTTAGCGTAGTTTTAAATAAAAATATCTTATTATTGCACACATCAAAACCGTAAATATATACCAATGAGGATCGGAATAAACATTCTTTTAGCAATCATTATTGCAGGTTTAAGTTACCTGCTCGTAGAAAGTATCAGAGAGCCTATCGAATTTGAGACAGATCGCAAAATAATCGAAGACGCCGTAACAAATAGGCTAGATCAAGTCAGAATCGCCCAAGAGTCATTTAGAGATATCACTGGGAAATTTGCACATAACTTCGATACACTCCAGCAAGTACTAGAAACAGAAAATTTTAGTATTATCAGTATACTTGGAGATAAAGATGCAAATGAGGAGATAGTATACGATACAACTTTCGTGTCTGCTAAAGATAGTATCCTCAGCCTTGGTGTTGTTTTGGATTCTTTGCCTTTCGTGCCCTATACCAATAATGAGCGTTTTGAGATCAAAGCCGATACACTTACTTACCAAGCTACTTTAGTATGGGTGACAGAAGTAGGAGTGGTTAGGAATAAATACATGGGTAAGTACGCTGACCCTAGATTTAAGAGATACGATGATACCTACGATCCAAACAAGTATATCAAGTTTGGAGATATGAGTAAACCAAGCCTTGCGGGAAATTGGTAGCACATACGGTTAATATCGTTGATTCAAAATTTGACAAATATTTCAGTATAGAATACAAACTGTCCATGCTTATCGGTATGGACAGTTTTTTTTATTTTATAGAGGATAATGAGTCGAATGCACTCGTACTGAAGCAGATTCCGTACGAGCAAGGGAGTAGTGAGGACTCTAAAGAAAACAGAGAAGAGGCGCTGAAACAGATATTGATGCAGGAAAAAATGCTTCAATTGCCATACGCTGCGGTGGCTATCTGCTATTCAGGTCCTAAGTTCACTATTGTTCCTGAAGAAGTGTATACAAAGCATCAGCTCGAAGATTATCTTACTCAGGTCACTAGATTAAGAAAAAAAGAGGATGTATCTGTGTGTAAACTTCCATCTCTGGATGCACACATTGTCTATAGCTTGGATAAGTCTATCCTTGATATTACTAAGAGTTATTTTCCTGGTGCGCAACATATGCATATTGTTTATCCTTTGATCATGCAGGCTTATACACATGCTAAAAGCCAGAAAGGGCATCAGGTCTTCGTGCATGCAGGGACAAGTATTATGGGAATTTTCTTATTTAAACAAGGGGACTTGTTATTTGCCAATACTTTTCAATACGCTACAGATCAAGATTTTCTTTACCATGTCTTGTTGATTTTTGACCAATTTGATTTGGATACGGAGGTGAACCCTTTGATGTTGACAGGAAGAATCCAAAAGAAATCTTCGGTATATGAAAAGGTGGCAAAATATATCCGTCATATACATATACTTCACTCTCCAAGTTACTATCATTATGGCCCTGTGTTTCAGGATGCCAATTTTCACTTTTACCATGATTTGTTAAGTATGCGCTTATGCGAGTAATAGCGGGTAGGTTCAAAAGCAGGAGGTTTTATCCTCCCGCTGATAAATGGCCAACCAGACCTACAACTGATTTTGCTAAAGAAGGGCTATACAATGTCTTGATGCATCGGTTAGATTTTGCTGAAGCCTCCATATTAGATCTATTCGGGGGGACGGGGAGCCATAGCTATGAATGTATTTCTCGTGGATGCAATGATGTTACCTATGTTGATCAGCATGGACCTTGTCTGCGCTTTGTAAAAGAAATGGCTACCAAATTGGAAATAGAAGATAGTCTAAAAGTAGTGCGGTCTGACGTATTTAAGTATATCGCGCACTGCGGTATTCAATATGATTACATATTTGCTGGGCCACCGTATCTCTTACCTAATCTATCTAGTCTACCTGGAGAGGTATTTAAGCATGGTTTATTGAAAGAAGGCGGCCTATTTGTAGTGGAGCACGATCAGAAACATGATTTTGAACAGTATCCTCATTTCATAAAAGAGAAGCGATATGGTCAAGCCATTTTTAGTTTTTTTGAATAAGGATAGTCGTTTAAGTCACAAAATAATATACCGTAAGTCTCGCATTTTATAGTATTATTCCTTAAATTGAAAGGAATGGTGCAATTTTTTAGTGTGATAAAAGTTAAAATGGTGTTACTTTCTAGAAGTAAAGCATTCTATTTAGGTATATACTATAATGAGCAAACTAGATTCATTAACTTTACAAAACCAACTATTATAAATTGAGTACCGATACCACTTCAATAGACCTTTTGATTTTACACAAAAACAGACACGCAATACTGCTTCTAGTATGCCTTTTTCTGTTACCTAATATCCTACCTGCACAACAATTTTTTCCAGTCAAAAAAGACAAAAAATGGGGACTTATCGACACGGATGGAAACATCGTAGTAGAGCCCAATTATGAAGCCATTGGAGAGTTTAAGCATTTTGGTTATGCTGTAATGCAACGCCAAGGTGGTGTAGGACTCTTAGATCAAAATACAAATGAAGTTATTCGCCCTAGATATGAGGATATTAAAGTACTAGATGAGGACTTAGTCGCAGTGATGGATGAAGGGCAGTGGATGGTTATCAACTTTGAAGAAGAAATTATTCTAGAGAAAGGATATACCCGTGTTAATATTTGGGAAGGAGAGTACCTAGCTTTTTTGAGAGATAATATGTGGGGGATTGCCTTGAAAGATGGAACCGTAATTACTGAACCTGCCTATGAAGGTTTACGCTTAATGGATAATGGTTATTTCGAAACACAGGTCGAAGATGGAGTCGGTCTGCTGTCTCCTGAGGGGCTGGTCTTGATTCCGCCAAAGTATAAAGAAGTAAAGATTATAAGTGATAACCTTTTCTTATTCAAAGATAACAGACGCTGGGGCGGGGTAGATGGAAGCGGAAGAGAAGTTTTTGATGCCTCCTTTGATTCCTTTCAGAAAATCAATGAGCAGTTCATTGTTTTGGTGAGTAAAAATCTGAAATTTCTGTATTCTGATAAAGCAAGAAGTGTGATTTCAAAAGACGAATACTCTGGGTTTTATGATTTTAGCGAGACACAAATCTTGACAAAGAAGCAACGCCGTCTAGGTCTCATAGAAGATGATGGCACTTTAGTATTGGAAGCGAAGTATCACGAGATACATGCCTACGCTCAGGATTTGTATAGAGTGAATTATGAAGGCAGCTGGGGTATCGTGTCTAAAAATGATGTGGTTGTTATTCCTTTTGAGTATGACTATATCGCGCCGAGCAAGAATAATGTTTGTGCCGCAAAGAAAGGGGCCAAATGGACGGCTATAAATATGGATGGGGAAGAGTTGATAGAAGCCAAGTATGAACAAATAAGCATTGAGGATGAGTTGATACGCGCTACTATTAATGGAGCGCTAGAGCTCTTTGCCATTGATGAAGAGGGAAATATAGTGGACGAAAATAAACTAGAGAATCATTTTACTATCCGTATCGGAGGGAATAGTCAGGATAATAGAAGGATAAGAGGGGCTTTCGGTAACACTCCCAATAGATATCTCCTTAAGAATTTTGAGTGGTTCTATGCCCCGAAAGAAGATAAATGGGGATTGAGAAAATTGTCAGATGGAGAGATACAAATAAAGCCTACCTATAATTGGATCGTATTGAAAGCGGAGTATGGGTATACGATGGCCTTTATTGAAAAGACAGCTTACCAACGATTTGATAAAACAGAAATGCGAACTTATGCGCATTTTGGTTTGGTCAATAATGAAGTTGGCAAGTTGACCACCTTGGTAAACTTATTGGATATTAGATTTCGCGATTTTGAAGAAGGCGCTGCAGTGGCAAGAGTTGTCTTTGTAGATGGTCGTCAAGGATTGATTAGCAAGAAAGGGAAGGTTGTAAAAAAGAATCAAACCTACATTGGTAACTTTAAGGATGGTTTGGCTCGCTTTAGTCAAAAAGGAAAACTGTCTGTGAAGTTGAAGGGAAAGAAAGATGTACTGGAACCACTAGAAGAGTATTGTCGAAATCTTGAGAGTAGTATTGCATTGCTCAGTTACACGCAAACAGATCGAGATCTATATAACGAAGGCAATCTATGGTGTCAAGGATGTGTCTGGGGTTATGTAGATACTCTAGGTAATGAAATCGTTCAAGCGCAGTACGATTACGCGCGCGATTTTAAAAGTGAGATTGGTATTGTGCGCTTAGCTGATAAATGGGGAGTGCTAGGTATGGATGGCAAAGTGCTTATGCCATGTGCTTCGGATAACATCGGTTTTTTAGATAATACCGAAGATAAGATATTGAAGATTTCTATGAATCGGGAGCGGTATGGTTTGATAGATACTTTGGGTCAAGTGACCGTAGATTTATTGTATGATGAGTTGGGAGAATTTGTAGAAGATAGACTTGCTGTACGAAAAGGAAACAAGTGGGGTTTTGTGGACAAGTATGGTCGTGAGGTTATCCCTTGTATATTTACTAAAGTTAATAATTTTTCTCAGGGTTATGCCACTGTAAAGCTAGGGACCAAATGGGGCTTGGTGGATAAGTTAGGGGATACACAGTTGCCTTTTGAATATGGAAATCTAGGAAATCATTCAGAGGGTTTGGTGTGGTTTAGAGGAATATCTGGAAGAGGATACATGGATGTTGAAGGTAACGTAGTTATAGAACCTAAGTTTTCTCAAGTAGATGATTTCGAAAACGGAGTAGCTAGCGTGAAATACAATGGACAGTTTGGTTTGATAGACACCAAAGGAGACTATATTTTAAGACCTAAGTACGTCAAGATTTCACCGTTTAATAAAGAGGGCATAGCCATTGCCAAGCGTCAAGCGAATAGAATTAAATACGAAGTGATAGATCGCCGTGGGACGGTTTTGACACAACATGCCTACAGAGATATCCAAAACTATAGTGAAGGTTATGCGGCCGTTCGATTAAAGGATTATTATGGTTTTATTGATTCACAAGGGAAGTTGGTGATTGATAATGTGTACTCCAAGGTTTCTGATTTTTCAGATGGTCTAGCCAGTGTGCAATTGGATGGTAAATGTGGGTACATCAATAAAGCTGGAGAAGTAGCTATTCCTTTTGAGTTTTCTAAGTGTTTGGATTTTCAAGATGGCAAAGCGGTGGTATATAATGGTTATCGGAAGGCAGGGCTCATCGATCAGTCTGGCGATTTTCTCATCAAGCCTGGATTGAATCGCTTGATGGACTTCAACGATGGTCGAGGATTGGTACGAGATGAAAAATATAGATACTACTATATCACCGAACAAGCGAAACTATATGATGGCTTCTACGATAGCGCGGGCAGCTTTAGGCACGGTGTCGCCGTGGTGAAGATCGAAGGTCTATGGGGTGTCATCAACCAAAAAGGAATAGAGATCGTACCGCCCAAGTATGATAAAATTGAAAACTTCGAGGATGGCTACGCGAAGGTGCGCATCAAAGAGTTCTCAGGCTTGAGTAACCTTAATGGCGAAACCATTGTAAGCCCAGATTATGAATACATCAGTTACGCTGGCGAGGGGATATTTAGAGTGGAGCAGGGGGATATGATTGGCTATTTTGATCGGAGTGGTAAGTGGATTTGGGGGCTGCAGGAGTAGGGGGATTCTATATTTTAATATTTCTTTCTATCATCTTATATCCAAGTTCATATTGTGTAGGCAATGCTCACTCTTTGTCAAAATTAAGATGCGTAGGATTAAAGGATGATAGGATTAGATATATGCATTCTAATAAAATGTCAATTCTTTCAAAAAACTAAACATCCTACAATCCACTAATCCTAAAAATCCTAATCCAGACAGCAGAGGCATTATTCCCATCAATCTTGCTGAGAAAAAACTTTCTTCAACAAATCATTTGTTCTTAAAGATTTGTTTACTCGAATACCTGCTTCCTTCTTTTCTACTAAGCCAAACATGCCTACTAAAGCTTGAGTAGTCACGTGGTCTGCTAAGTCAGGGTTGACGTCTTTTGTAAGAGGTAATTTATTATATTTAGTCACGACGGTATTCCAGTAACTCGTTGCTTCCACTTTATCCATTGATTTTTGGATTTCAGGGATGAAGGCTTTATAAAGTTGATCATAAGTAGACTTCTCCAAAAAGCGAGTTGCTGCATCATTTTCTCCTTTTAGAATATTCAAAGCATCCGTAAATGACATGCCTTTAATTGCGTTAATGAAGATAGGCTTTGCACTTGATGCAGCATCTTCAGCAGCTCTATTTATTTTTTCAATCATATTGGCTTCTACATCACTAAAACCAGGAACCACCTTTAATTTATTCATAATGCTTTGAGCCTCCTCAGGTAGTAGTACTTTGTAAGCAGATTTATAATATCCATCTTTTACAGATAAGAAACTTACAGCATCATCTACACCTATATTAAGCGCTTCTTTGAGACCTTTTCCGATTTCTTCTTTGGATAGTGGATTAGTACCGTTTTCAAGGGTCGATTTAGCCTTGTTTAACAATCCTTTAACACCTTGTACTTGGCCTGAAAGCGTAAAAAAGGCACTAAGTAAGATGAATAGTCCTAATTTTTTCATGTCAATTTGTTTATCAATGTGAATGAACAGAAGTATAACGGCTGTAAATGGCATTTTGTTTATTGACTTAGTCAAAGAGTACCTCCCCAATCAAAACCTCAGGTCCATCCTCTAAATTCATCATCGCATTGATAATCTTCACCTTTTCAAAAGATTTAAAATCATCGACTGAGATAGGCACAACCTGAATTGCCTTACTGTCGATGAGACATGCCCTTTGTGTACCCGCCAAAAGACAGGAATCAGGCGTATACCATTTCCCCTCTTTCCATAGTACAAGATTGCCGTAATAACTATCTGTAAGCATATTGTCCTTCACAATAATGATATCATCACAATCTTGCCTTTGAGCGTACAGTTTATCTAGATGACTTCGCTCTTCGTATTTTTGATTGTAGACAATCGTGTCATCGTATACGAGTTTCAAAGACGCTATCGGTCTTACAGTATATGGTTTAAATTCAACCTTATGTATAGCATCACTATATACGATTCTGCATTTCCATAAACCCTTTGTAGGTTGACTTACATGCGATAGAAATTTGGATAAAGGCAAAGAACGATAATCTATCCTAAGTGCAGTGCAAGCCCTCCGCATACGCTCCTCATGATAGCTAAGATTGGAATACTTACCGTTTTCTAGGCGAATGGATTCTATCAGTTTAGGCTGCTTCATGATCGATGTCACTTATAGGTAGGTATACCTTATCAATCAATTCTTGGTATTCAGCTTGACAGTCACTAAAAGAAGTGATGCCGCCACCACTTTTGAAAACAAGTTGACCATCCTGATTTTCAATGAAGCGAATCATAACAGCACTTTGTAAATGATGCCCATCGAAAATACCAAAAACACCAGTATAGAATCCTCTATCATACTGTTCCGCTTCTTGGATGATTTCTACGGTCTTCTTCTTAGGCGCACCCGTAACTGAGCCTGCTGGTAGCATGTCGTAAAGCAAATTGCCGATGCGCTCTTCATAACCCATTGGTAAGGCTCCAGCGATACGACTACTTACGGTGTATAATTCAGCGTCATGGGTGACGATACGTTCGATCATCCGAAATTTTTCAAGCCCAACTTTTTTACTCACTCGGTTCAGGTCATTTCTAATCAAGTCTACTATGGTGTGATGCTCCGCAATTTCCTTAAAGCTATTTTTAAGTTTCTCGTAGGCATCTGGCAAAGAAGCATCGATTGTGCCTTTCATAGGATAGGAGTAGATCTTCTGCTTATGGATACTGACAAAAGTTTCAGGAGAGAATACCACAAATTTGTTTTTGAAATATAATTTGTACTTAGCATCGCTACGCAAGAATATTTCTTTAAGCGAAAGGCTTGTTTCTATAGGAGTAGGGAAGGTAAGATTGATAAGATAAGTGTTACCATCTGAGATGCCTTTCTGAACGATATCGAAACCTGTTTTATACTTCTCAAAAGAAATGGGAGACTTTTGAAAAGTGAAAGGAGGACGTTGAATGTCTATGTCCGAATAGTTCTTTAGATTTTTTACGTGAAACAAGACCTCCTGCTCTTCGCATTTGTCAAGTGTTTCTACGAAGCCATTGGTGCCATGAAAATCTATCACAAAAAGAAAAGGCTTCTTTTCTTTTGCCAAAGCGTTCATCTTATTTTTGATCTTGTCTTTACCCTTAATCACTAAAGCAGCATTTAGTCAATCGCTAATAACATATTCATGCTGTCTACACCATCTGCATAGTCTTGAAGTCCTGGTGTTTGAGTTTTACCAAAGTCAACATTGGCAAGACCAGCAATTTCTTCTCTAGACACTACACACTGTATCTCCTCTTTTATTTCTTCAAGATGTTTGTGCAAGGATGCTAAGTCTGTATAATATTCATAATGCAGACTAGCTATTCTACTAGTGAGAGAGGGATCCTCTAAAAGAATGAGGCATCCATTGTTGACAATCTTCACATTGTTAAGCGATGCAATAGCAAAGTTATAATCAAAGTTGTTTTTGTATTTCCCATGCAAAATGATTTTCTTGTGCTCGTGGATGGTTTCCATGATAGGATTAAAATCATATCCTTCTGGAATGTATATTTTACTTACATTCCTACAGCCAAGACCGAAGTAATTCAAAATATCTAAAGACAAACGATCCAATTCTTCTTGCGTCTCCTTGCCCGTTAATACAGCTATAGAGTTCCTATTTTTGCGAATGATGTTTGGATACTTATCAAAGTAAGCATGAAAATATCTAGAACTGTTATTACTACCTGTAGCAATTACGGCATCAAAATCCGAAAGCTTCGCCACAAGCTCGACCTTTGAAGAACAACGTTCATCATGTTCCCCTAAGACTTTGAGCAAATACGGAAATAGATAAGGATCTTTTTCAGATAGCTTTATTACGGAAGTGTGCCCACAGAGGAAAACACATAAGAAGTCATGAAAACCTACCAAGGGAATATTGCCAGCCATGATTAAGCCCACCCGCTTAGGGATTATATTATCATCTAGATTATAGAATGCGGCAAAGTCTCGAAGCTTTTGCTCTTCTAAATAAGCTGTCGCGATGGCTTGGATAGATTGATTGACGTTCTCTTTTGTAAACCATTGATTATGATGAAAACTTCTGTGAATGACAGCGTCTCGATATTCATTGGTTTGAAGCAAGCTTTTTCCTAAGCTACTCAGTGCAACAATTCTTTCTTCTAAAGTCATAGTTTAAATCAATTCCTTTCTATACTCCACGTAATTTCTCCACTTGTCCAAACATTCTGCAAAGTCAGATGGCAGTTCTTGTTCAAAATATATTTCTTCCTTCGTTCTAGGGTGTTCAAATCCAAGCGCATAGGCATGCAAGGCCTGTCTAGGCATAACTTTGAAGCAGTTTTGTACAAATTGCTTGTACTTGGTAAACACAGTTCCTTTTCGAATTTGATTCCCTTCGTATCGCTCATCGCTAAATAGAGGATGCCCCAAATGCTTCATGTGTACCCTGATTTGGTGGGTACGCCCTGTTTCCAATTGACACTCAACCAGACTTACATAGTATAAGTCTTCCAATACCGTCCAATGGGTGATCGCACGTTTCCCAAGATTCTCTTCTGGAAAAACCATATTGACCAATCTATTGGCAGGATTTCTACCTATATAGTTATCTACGGTTCCTTTTTCCTCAGGCAAAGCACCCCAAATCAGCGCTTTGTATTTTCTTTTGATACTGTGATCATAGAATTGCTTAGAAAGACTTTCCATAGCCAGCGTGGATTTTGCTACCACGATCAAGCCAGAGGTGTTTTTATCTATTCGATGCACCAAGCCAGGCCGGTCGTAAAATTCACCTTCTTTCACGGGTAAGTCAGTGTCTCTTAGATAGTGCGCTAGACCGTTTACCAAAGTACCCGTCCAGTTGCCAACACCAGGATGCATCACCAAGCCAGCTGGTTTATTGATAATCAGTACGTCTTCATCCTCAAAAATAATATCCAGCGGAATATCTTCAGGTTTGACCTTGTCAAATTTGTCATGCTTCTTAGGCATACTGAAGGCAATGACCTCTCCAGGGCTAATCTTGTAGTTAGATTTGACCTGCTTATTGTTCACCAATACAGCGCCTTCTTTGATAGCATTTTGTATACGCGTACGAGAGACATTCGCTAGCTTGGCCAACAAAAACTTGTCGATTCGGATAGGTTCCTGTTTGGGATCTACCTTAATCTCTACATCCTCCATTTCACGCTTGTCTTCTTCCACTTTTTTTTAATTTTTTTCCAAATATATTCTAGCAAATAGAATATATTGCAATTCATCACAAATATACTCATTCAAATGTCAAAAGTCAGATTCGGTTCATTTTGTGTCAAAGAAGAGAAAGATACACGTACGACTAAACCCCATGTATTGCCTATATATGCTACAAGTTCCTTTAGTTTTGGAGACGTTCAGGAAGGCATAGAGATATTTGAGGGCAAAGCAAAAGGACATGTTTATGGCAGATATGGCAACCCCACGGTCAATACAGTGGAGCAAAAACTCGCCAAACTAGAGGTGTTTGGATCCGACGACCAGGCGGCAGCAGTTATGTTTTCTTCTGGTATGGCGGCAATATCTAGTCTATTGCTATCCTGCCTCAAAGCAGGAGACAAGATCTTGACCCAAGGCAATATATATGGAGGCACTACAGAATTGTTCACTAAGATATTTTCTAATTACAACATCGAAACCATCTTGACGGATCTGACGGATATCGAACAAGTGGATCATCTCATCAAACAAGATTCTGCCATCAAGCTAATCTATTTTGAGACGCCTGCTAATCCTTCCTTGGCTTGCATTGATATTACCAAGATTGTAGAAGTAGCTAAGCGTCATAGTATTTACACCGTATCAGACAATACCTTCTGCACGCCTTATTTACAACAGCCCTTAAATATGGGCGTCGATTTTGTCATCCATAGTACTACAAAATACTTGAATGGTCATGGTAACGGTATCGCAGGGGCAGTGATAGGAAAGGATTTAGAATTCATGCAAGAAAAAGTGTGGGGGAGTATGAAATTGTTAGGCACTAATTCCAATCCATTTGATGCATGGTTGCTCAATAATGGTTTGAAAACCCTTGAGCTGCGTATGGACAGACATTGTGATAATGCCATGAAGGTCGCATCCTTTCTGCAAGATCATGACGCAGTCGAATTTGTGAATTATCCTGGGCTAAAATCTCATCCCCATCATGACATCGCTATTAGTCAGATGTCCCAATTTGGTGGTATGTTGAGTTTTGAACTAAAGGGTGGGATGGACGCTGGCCTTAAGTTTATGAATGCCTTAGAGATGTGCGCCTTGGCTCCGACGCTAGGGGACGTGGATACATTGGTCTTGCATCCTGCCTCCTCTTCGCACATTAAAATTGATAAAGCCATCAGAGAAGAAAACGGCATCACGGATGGACTTATCCGTATGTCCATCGGTATAGAAAACGTCGAAGATATCATTGAAGATGCCGTGAGAGGATTGAACGCTTAATTTTATAGCCCCCATATGAAGATCATTACCTGGAACTGCAACATGGCATTCCGAAAGAAGTTCGAGCCTATCATGCAGCAACAGCCAGACGTATTGGTCTTACAAGAGTGCGAGGGCGAAGCTAAATTAAGAGAAGCCTTAAAAGATTTTCCAGTCAATCAAATTTTTTGGTATGGCAAAAATCCGCACAAAGGAACAGCTGCTATTTCCTTCAAGGATGCTCAACTCAAAAGCACTAATAATCATAATCCCGAATTCGAGTTCATTGTACCTTATATTCTCCAGCATCAATCAAAGAAAATTCACCTATATAATATCTGGGCTATGCCGCACCATACTGACCGCAAGAAAAACTATGTTGGCCAGATCTATGGAGCCTTACACTATTATGCAAAAAAGCTTCCGCATGATTCCATTTTGATCGGAGATTTCAATAGCAATGCGATTTGGGATAATAAAAATAAGATCGGAAATCACTTAGACATTGTTAGAATCTTGGCTGAGCACAATATATATAGCCTTTATCACCAAAAGAAAAAAGTAGCGCATGGAACTGAGCAAGACCCGACCTTATATTTGTTGAAGAATCATGAAAAACCCTACCACATGGATTACTGCTTCGCCAGCCAAAGCTTGATTAGTACAAAGACTAAAATAACTGTGGGTAAACATAAAGATTGGATAAAATTGAGCGACCATATGCCAGTGATTGTAGAACATCTAGGATAAGAGGGATTGGTTTCTTTTTTGGGGCCATCCCGACCTAGCGGCGGGACCGGGTCGTCCGTTCCTACCCCCATAATAGACGCGATGCATCGCGTCTATTATGGGGGTACCACTACCACCCCTCAGACTGTGAAAAAACTAATGTGAATGATTCTTTTACATGCATA
>CAYZUW010000038.1:0-17852 GCA_964481325.1 uncultured Saprospiraceae bacterium | reverse complement strand
CGCTTGTCCCTCGCGCATCCTTTGCAGGGCTTAGCCTTTCGGCACGCCCGGTAGAGTGAGCATGGAGAGTACAATATCAGCTAAACACCTCAACAAATAAACAAAGCATACCGCGGCGAGCGAGCAAAATCAACGAATAAACAAATAAACAAAGCGCAGCTCGGCGGGCTAGCAAAATAAACAAACAATTACTACTTTTACATCCATTATGAAGGTACATATAGGGCTCGACAAGCTGCCACAATTCGACAATCCAGTCATTACTATTGGATCTTTTGATGGCGTCCATCATGGTCATCAAAAGTTGATAGAAAAGATCAAATCCGAGGCAAAGCAATTGGATACTAAAAGCGTTGTGATTACATTTGATCCGCACCCGCGCCAAGTAGTATTTCCAAAAGATAAGACACTCCAATTGCTCAACTCCACTGCAGAGAAGATTGCACTATTCGATAATTTTGGAATTGACCATCTTGTCATTGTTCCTTTTACAGTTGAATTTTCTCAACAGCCAGCGGACGAGTATATCGAAAAATTTTTAATCGACAAGTTCCATCCTTCAGTTATTATCATAGGGCATGATCATAAGTTTGGTCTCAATCGCAGCGGAGACATCAACTTCCTCAAATGGCACCAAGAAAAAGGAGGCTTTAGAGTAGAAGAAATAACGGCACAGCAGATCAGCGATATCGTCATAAGCTCAACTAAGATTAGAAATTTTATCATAGAAGGCAATATAAAACAAGCCAACTCCCTCCTAGGATATCACTATCATCTGACGGGTGAAGTGAAGCACGGGGAGCATATAGGTCATTCTCTAGGTTTCCCAACTGCCAACATCTACCTACCCAATAGCTTCAAACTTGTACCTAAATATGGTATCTACGCAAGTAAAACAACAGTTGACAATAAGATTTACCATTCCATGCTTTACATCGGAGACCGCCCCTCTTATAAACACTTGCCAAATCGTACCATAGAAGTCAATATATTCGATTTCAAAGAAGATATCTATGGTCAAGAAATAAAGGTCGAAATCATAGAATTCATCCGTGACGATATGTCGTTTGAAAACACCGAAGATTTGATACAGCAGCTAAACTTAGATAAAGATTCTGCCGTATCTATACTACAAGCATAATCTAAAGCAATTTGAGCTCAAATAATCCATCCTTGTGTACCGTATTAGTACTGAACTACAATGGCTTGGACTTTATCAAACGCTTTTGTTCATCATGGATAAAATTTTTACCAGAATACGCAGAGCTAGTCATCGCAGATAACGCTTCCACTGATGAATCTGTGACCTATCTCAAATCATCCTTTCCACAAGTAAGAATCATATCTTTAGAACAAAACCATGGCTTTGCCCAAGGCTACAATCTAGCTATGACGCAAATTCAGACTCCGTATTGTATTCTACTGAATTCTGACGTAGAGATTAAATCAAAATGGGTAGACCCCTTAATTGAACTCTTAGAAAAAGACCTAAATATTGCTGCAGTCCAACCCAAAATATTAGACCAAAAGTCTCCTGAACAATTTGAATATGCTGGAGCAGCAGGCGGTTTTGTAGATAAGCTATACTACCCGTTTTGCCGTGGACGCATCTTCCAATCTATTGAACAAGACCATAATCAATACAACGAATCCACAGAAATATTCTGGGCATCCGGAGCAGCCATTGCACTCCGAACCCAAGAGTTCAAAGATGTAGGTGGATTCGATGCAGACTTTTTTGCCCACATGGAAGAAATTGACTTATGTTGGCGATTCAAATCTATGGGAATGAAAATAATGTACCAGCCTCTCTCTTCCGTTTACCATGTAGGGGGGGGCACCCTTTCTTATGCCTCATCAAGAAAGACATTCCTAAATTTTCGCAATAGCCTTCTGATGATTTTGAAAAATGAAACATCTAATAGAGTATTTCATGTTTTATTCAGAAGAATGATATTAGACGGTGTCGCTGCACTTTCCTTTCTACTCAAAGGCCAATTTGGAGCCTTCATCGCCGTATTCAAAGCGCACCTTGCCTTTTATAGCCTGCTGAGAAAATTCAGAAACAAAAGAAAACAAATCCAAGCTGCTGCCCACGAGTTCCCCAACCATGTTGGCAGAATCAACAAAAGTATTCTCACGCATTACTATCTCAAAGGACAGAAAAAATACAGCGATTTCAACTAAACGAAATCCAAATTCTCATTTCTTCAAAAGATAGATTTCATTAATAAAATTTAAAAGTTAGCTGTAGGCAACCAACTTCTAGGTAGCTCCAAAGAAGTAACATTTTACTAGCTCCTGCGGAGCGATACTTTTGGTAACCCGTAACCCATATTCAAATATTCGAGTTCCAGCGACCTTTTTAATAGACCCAATCAAGTAAACCCGTAGCTCTAGAGGAGCTACCTCTTGGTAGCACAAGAAAAGAAAAATCCTGATAGCTCCAGCGGAGCGGCCTTCTTGTGCTGAGGTGACAAATATTAGCGTAATAATGACCAGATTAGACAACATTAATAAGATTAAGCAAAATAACAACCAAGACAAACTAATATTAGTCTAGTAATAGACTAATATTAGTCACCCAAACACTATTTTTGCGCCCAGACAAACCCAATTTGAAGAAAAATTTAGACATCGTATTCGAAGACGAATACATCGTAGTAGTCAATAAGCCCGCAGGAATGCTGACCTTACAAGATCGCTTTAGTCCAGATAAGCCAAACCTGCTGAAGATATTAAGCAATAAATATCCTGAAATTTTCACCGTCCATCGACTAGATAAAGAAACCAGCGGCATTCTATTATTCGCTAAAAACGCTGATGCACACAAAAAATTTTCACAACTCTTCGAAGCACGACAAATTCAAAAATTCTACCTTACTGTGGTAGATGGGAGACCCTTTGAAGAATCGGCAACCATCGACAAAAAAATAGCACCCACCCCTAACCATTTGGATCGAATGAGAATTGATAAAAGAGGTAAGGAATCCATCACAAAATATAAGGTCCTAGAATACTTCAAAGATTTTACTCTATTAGAAGTAGAGATACTAACTGGAAGAACACACCAAATCAGGGTGCATCTAGAATCAGAAGGTATTCCTTTATCGGCAGACCCTTTGTATAGTAGAAGGACCGCCCTATTTGCCTCTGATATCAAAGGAAGAAAATTTAAGCCCAAAAAGAATATAGAAGAACGGCCGTTGATCGGACGATCTATACTACACGCCTGGAAACTGGCGTTCGAACACCCTATCACTAAAGAAGCCATCGAATTAGAAGCGACTATACCTAAGGACATAAGAGCCGTAGTCAATCAATTGAAAAAATGGAATCAACTCAAATAGCCGACTCAAACTTCTACACAGAAGCCCAAGACCTTTATTAAAATATAGGTTTTAATTTTACTAAGGAGATATATCAGAAAGAGTTATTCTACGATTAACTTTTGAGTATATACGCCTGCTTGATTGGTCAATTTGAGGGTATACATACCTGATGGTAAATTTGCAACATCAATGAATTGCTTCGTAAGTCCTGCTTCAAACCTTCCTTCAAAAACTCGATGTACCAACTTTCCATGGATATCTAGAAGGGATAAATCTCCCACCACAGATTCACTCAATTCTATAGGAATACAAACTAAACCAGCTGATGGATTTGGAAAAGCAGCCCTCGGAAATACATCTATTAGTTGAGTCGTAGATGTCGTAGTTGCATTCCGAATTTCAAAAGAATAATTAGCTTCGGGTGCTGGCTGAGGACGATTGATTACTTTACCATTATTAGCTATGCCTTGAACATAATATTCAATTTCACCATCCTCTACAAAGTCAGGAATAGTTGCACTGTACATGTTGGTCTTTGCATCAATTAATTCCATCTTCAGTCTTTGATACAGCTGATCTCCTTCGCTACGATAAAAAAGATTGACACCCAGGATGCCGCTTCTATGCTGTACTTTTGCTTCCAGCGTATATCCTTCCGGTTTTGGTGCATCCTGATCCTTAAGACGCTGCAAAACTATACGCAATGGATCTTTCACACCTATCTCCTTCGTTACACAATGAATCGCGCTAAAAGCAGCTATCATCTCATTGCATCGAATGCCAACGATATTGAAGCCAGGCATAGCCTCAGACCATATCTTCAAAGCTTCTACATCGTGTTCTTCTTCGTAGGTAGGAACTAATATGGTTTTGTTGATAAATAAAGCATTGGTGTAAGTCCTAAATGATCTTTCTCCTTCTAAGTCTCCTGCATAAGACTCATCAAAGTTTGGAGGCATTGGTATCCGTATAATTTCATAAGGTTCTCCAAATGCATTCAATTGAGTCGACAATAAATATTCAATATTAGCCTCAATGATATCATAATCTCCTTTACCTTCAGGAAATTGCCCAAAAATGAAGCGTTCCTCATCCAGCATCTTCATATGCATATCAATGTGATGGATTCCGTCATAGAGCAAGGTGTCAAACTTTACATAATTGTCTATCCCTAAAAAGTCATGCATAACCTCATCGATTTCTAACTCAGTCTTATCTAAATTTTCATAAACAACTAATCTAGAAGAAAATCCAGTACTGATACCGTCAGACATGAAGTTACCTCCTGTTGCTGTTAATTGAAAATCTCCTTCCGTAGTTTGAAATAAAGGAATTTCAAGCTGATTTGCAAAGTCCTCTGGTAGTATATCATCATCAGGCCTTTGTGCCCTGTTATACACCCAATCTACGAAGATCAAAGAATCTACATCGTTCAAATAAGCTGAATTAGGACCATAGTCTCTAATCCATACACTATTGAAATCTTGATTTTCGAGGAATATGACATTTTCGTTGTATGTGGCTTGGTATAAATTTAAATCTTCTTTTACCTTTTCTGCAGAGACACAATTGATATACACCTTACATTCATGTTTAGCATGATGAACAATAGCTGACAAAGTTTCTGGATAATCCGCCCAGGTTATTGTGATCGCCTCTATTTCTTCCCATTCTGCCATGGGCCGTACGTCGTCTTCAGGTGGGGTGGTGATAGTTATATCCCTTGCAAAAAAAGAAGGTCCTACCAAAGCAAATTCTTCTTGCAATGGATCAGCTTGGTGTATGCTATTTCGAGTTTGGAAAATAGACTGACTATGCGCTATTTGACAACAGCTAGCTATTATAAGACCTAGGAAAAGACAGTCTCTTAACATATTCCATCTTTATTTCCTATAAATATACGAATTTAGAAATGAAATGCAAGTCCCAAACTAGGCAAAATCGGTAATTGATCCACTCTATCGAAGCTAATTCTATCAAAAAAGAAGATATTATCCCTATCGTAGGCATTTGTAATACTCAAAGTAGCATCTAATTTAGAACTCTCAGAAAAGATAAAAGTCCTTTTTAAGGAAAGATCTAATCTGTGATAATCAGGTAATCTACCATCATTTCGACTTTCAGAAAAGAGAACACCAATGTCAGGGTTCCCTTCAACAACATCCGTTGTAATCCCATCTCTGAAATCAAAATCTGTGTGAAAACCTTGTGTCAAAGTAAAAGGAAATCCAGTACCCAAATTCCATCTTGCACTTGCCTCCCATTCCTTGCCAGCTCCGAATCTATAGGTTACAAGAGAATTGAAATTATGTCTACGATCAAAAATAGTTGGATACTCTTCGAAGCCATCATTTCTGTCCACAAAACCATACGTATAAGTAAACCATAACAATAATTTTGGCGTGTTATAATTCACCAAGAAATCAATACCATATGCTTGTCCAGTCTCAGCAGCAAAGTCAGGATCCGTGTTATTAACTTTATTTCGATTGATGTTTACTATTTGTGTAAAATCTTTTAGATAAGGTTCTATATTCACTTCAATTTTATCTGTGACATCTATTTCAACTCCTGCAACAGCATGTCGGGAGGTTTGTAGTCTTGTATCTGTTGATTGAAAATTAGATCCAGGCGCTAAGATTTGCTCTTCAGGGCCAGATAAGAACCCGACAAATAAGTTTACAACATCTTCCTCGTTTACTGTACTAATAAGATTCTGTGAGTATAATCCACCCGCAAACTTCAATCTCAGTCGATCATTCACATTATATTTTAAACCAAGTCTTGGTTCAGGTGACAACTCAGCTAAAGAAGCATACCATTGCAATCTAAAACTAGGTTCTATAATTAACTTGCCCAGTTTTAATTTATATTTAAAGTAAGTTGATATCTCTGTAGTAAAGCTTTCTTGTTGAATCGTAGCGTCTAAGAAGTTAACAAACTGAAAGTTTGTATTAAATCCATTTACTTCAAAACCATATTTAATTTGAGAGTTTGTCCCAAATGAAGTAAAGTTTAACCCCGCATTGAATCCTCCAATTTCCGAGCTTCTTGGTCTACCGTCCCCTTCATTTAATGATACTTCATAGTTTGAGAAAGCAACTACTCCATCTACAGTAAGGCTAGACCCTCCAGGAATCAAGGTAAAGTTAGCTCCTCCTCCTCCTGAATTCCACTCTAGATCTGCTATATTTTGAAAGTTTACTCTATCTCTATAGTCGAATCCAAATACGTTTAACCTACTACCATTACCTCCTGACAAAGAAATCTTTCCATATATGTCCGTAAAATTAAATGGTAATGTTCCTGATACATCGGTTGTTGCATAACTATAAATACTAGAAGAAGTTCGATCAATATACGAGTGCTTACCCGTGAAAATAAATGAAGCAGACCCACCCGTTTCTGGATTGTACTTTTTTATCGGTCCTTCTAGCAACACTTTTCCTTGAAAAGGATTGGCAGAAACGATACCGCCAAAGTTATTCTTATCTCCTTCTCTAGTTGTAATATCTACAACTGCCGAAATTCTACCTCCATATTCAGCGTCAAATCCACCAGTTAATACATCGACATTCTTTATAGTTTCCGTTTCGAATACGGAGAAAAATCCAATCGAGTGAAAAGGATTATATATAGTCATTCCATCCATCAATATTTTATTCTGAACAGGCGAACCACCCCGAATGTACAATTGTCCTCCTTGATCCCCAGTAAATACGATACCTGGCAACACAGACAAATACTGCGCTATATCTGCCTCTCCCCCAGTAGATGGAAGGGACTTGATTTGTGCAGCAGTAACAGTCAGTTTTGAGACTTGAACGTCTGACCTAGCTTGTTCTTTTTTGGCAGATATAATTGCCGTTCCTAAATTAAACCCACTTTCCGTAAGGTTGATTCGTTCATATATTAAACTACCATCTTGTATAGAAACATCTAATCTAACAGTATCATATCCTATATATGTGGCCAACAACGTATAGTCTCCTACTGGAATACCACTAAGACTAAAGAACCCATCAAGATCCGTAAAATTACCATAAGTTGTTCCTTCCAATAAAACATTACAAGCGATAATTGGCTCACCAGAATCTTTGTCAAAGATATTTCCTCTTACAGTACCTTTTTGTGAAAAGGCGCTAAGGGATATCAACATCAAAGCAATGGTTAAGTAAAGTACTCTATACATAAGAAAAATTTAGAGTACGAAAGTACAACTTTATCTTGGTTGGTTAGCTATATTGGGAGTCATATCGTTAGAATTTTGCCTAGTAATGACGAAATGGATACTAGATGACCAAATGTGGTCTCTTTCGGTTTCAACAAGGTTCTATTACCAACTGATTATCAGATAATTAGCTCATGATAAGTAGTGTGCTATTTTAAATCATGAGTCCACTCTAGAGACTAGCGGATTGCAAAAAATGGACTATTTCGCATGACATTTTTCTTTTTGAAATACAGTGATGCCTGAGTATCAGTAGATTGAAAAAAGGGAAAAATATCGCCAAAAAAAGAAATCTTTAGGCTTCTTCGGTTTTGCAGTAGACTTTCTAATTACTCAAACCATCAAACATGTCGGAATCAAACATATTGGCCAGTACGTCTCGAATGGAAAAACCAGTTTGCAGATATTCTTTGGACAATACTTCAAATTCAACCAAGCCATGAACTATCAACTCCATAATAGGATAAATATCATCGCCTTTAGCTCCAGAAGTCTTGGCTAAATTTTCCAAGCCTGCGACCTTCTTCAAAGCTTTTTGATAATCTTGATTAGGTGCATCACTTAAGAGGTCAAGTATGTTACCTCCTGCAAACCAGGCTCGTACTACACCGTATGCATCCTTCTCTTTTTTCTGCTTATCTGGGTGTGGAAATAGTTTAAGAAATTCGTTTTTTATAGCTGTCCCCATTAGGTTCACTGCTACCATGTAAGGGCCTTCTTGCTCTCCTTCGTAGACCAATTCTACCTTTCCAGTAATAGCCGGAATCACTCCCCAAAAATCGCCTACTCTTGTGCTCGTTTTAGCCTCCGAATTTATAATAAGCCTTCTCTCAGCAGCACTCACTAGGTTCTCGTACCCTGCAATACTCAACCTTGCAGATACTCCACTCTTTTCATCTATCAACTCGCTGTCTCTTGCAGCAAAGCTAATTTGCTCTAAGAGATTAGCGCAAAGATCACTAACTTTTATTTGATCTTTTTGCTCAGAAGATAGACTAGCTTCTTGTTCGGTGATTTGTCTTGAAATCTCTAGGGTACGTGGATAATGCGTCAAAATTTGGCTTTCAATTCTATCCTTAAGTGGAGTGATAATACTACCTCTATTCGTATAATCTTCAGGATTGGCCGTAAATATAAATTGTATATCCAAAGGCATTCTGAGCTTAAACCCACGAATTTGCATATCCCCTTCCTGTAAAATATTGAACAAGGAAACTTGAATACGTGCCTGTAAATCAGGCAATTCATTAATTACAAATATAGATCTATGGGAACGTGGTATCAATCCAAAATGTATAACTCTTTGATCACTATAAGGTAGTTTCAGAGTAGCTGCTTTAATGGGATCAACATCTCCTACTAAATCCGCTATACTTACGTCTGGAGTAGCCAATTTTTCAACATATCTATCCTCTCTATGTACCCATTCGATAGGAGTAGCATCTCCTTTTTCAGCTATCAAGTTTAAGGCGAAAATAGACATGGGTTGAAGTGGATCGTCATTGAGTTCTGAACCTGCCACTACTGGCATGTACTCATCTAAAAGCGTGATGAGTAATCGCGCGAGTCGTGTTTTAGCCTGCCCTCTTAATCCCAACAACAGAATATTATGACGGGAGAGTATCGCTCTTTCTAGGTCTGGAATCACTGTATCCTCAAATCCTAAGATACCTTCAAAAACGGTTTCTTTTTTCTTTAACTTAGATATCAGATTGTCTCTCAACTCTTCCTTAATGGAGCGTGATACATAACCACTTTTTTTAAGCTCGCCTAAGGTCTTTACTCTTTTCATAATACTTTCTTTTCTGTGCAAGAATAACGTTTACAAACTTCTATTGTTTTGCCAATATAGTAGGAAACAATTGATTCCACTCCAAAAACTAGTGGATTCCAAAAAATGGACTATTTTGGATGAGATTTTTTCTTTTTGAGATTCAGTGGATTGAAAAAAGGAGAAATATCGCCAAAAGAGACATTTTAGGGTGCCATGAGTTTTCGGAGTGGACTCACAATTTAATTTCAACTAGAGATGTCTCTTGTAACATAGCAACAATTATAGAAGGAATTTCACATTCTATATGTCTATCAAATATAATTGCTATTTTAATGCTTAATATCACAAATTATGAGCAATGATAAGAAAAGAAGCCGACTTCGTTTCCTTCAAGGATTAGGGCTAGGCCTCATAGCCTTACCAGCCTCCCTCAAATTATTAATGGGGAATAGTCTGTCGGCTAATACGTTAAATACGAACAACGAGGCTTCAGTTAGCGGAGCGACACATAATTGGAAATTAGTTACCACTTGGCCGCCGAACTTTCCGATCCTCGGAGAAGCTTGCACCCTATTCTCTCAATGGGTAGATACAATGTCTTCAGGTCGATTAAAAATCCAAGTTTTTGGTGGTGGAGAACTTGTACCTGCATTGGAATGCTTTGATGCAGTCCGAAATGGTGCGGCAGAAATGAGTCATGGAGCAGCCTATTATTGGGCCGGTAAAACAAGTGCTGCACAATTCTTTGCTTCGGTACCCTTTGGCATGAATGCACAACAATTCAATTCTTGGTTGATAGGTGGGGATGGCCTCCAACTTTGGGAAGAGTTATATGCCCCTTTCAATCTTATCCCTTTTCCAGGAGGAAACTCAGGAGTACAAATGGGTGGCTGGTTTAATAAAGAAATAAATACCATTGAAGATTTTAGAGGACTCAAAATGAGGATGCCAGGGCTAGGGGGTAAAGTGCTAAGCAAGATCGGAGCTTCTCCCGTATTGATTTCTGGTGGTGAATTGTATACTAGTCTTGAAAGAGGAGTTATTGATGCCACTGAATGGATGGGTCCTTTTCATGATCATAAAATGGGATTTCACGAAATTGCAAAGTACTACTACTTCCCTGGTTGGCATGAGACGGGTACACAATTGGAATTTACAGTCAACAAAGAAAAGTACGAAGCCTTACCCCTAGACCTTCAAGAAATCGTACGTTCAGCTTGTATGCGCGTCAATGACTGGTTGCTCTATACCCTAGAATATCAGAATGCCTTATTCTTAGAAAAGATTAAAAATGAGACTCAAGTAGAGATTCGACATTTTCCACCTGAAGTGTTACAAGCCTTGCGAGAAGCAGCTGCCTCTGAGACAGAAGTTATCGCGAACAAGGATGCTATTAGTAAAAAGATATACAACAGTTATAAGGCTTTTAGAACGCGAATAAATTCTTGGTCTGAAGTATCTGAGCGTATTTACTATAGTGGAATAAATATATAAAAATTGTGAATGCCATGAAAAGGCCCTTTTTGAAAATCGAACTGGATCTTATAGATAGGATAGTGCAAGTTGTCGGTATCATCGCACTGATCGCTTTGGTAGGACTTCCTATATATTATTTTGACCAACTGCCTGATGAGATTCCTAGTCATTACGGAGCGAATGGAAAAGCAGATGACTATAGAGGCAAGGGCATTATCTGGACATTGCCCATCTTAGGACTAGTAATGTACGCAGGCTTACATTGGTTAAATAAATACCCACACATTTTTAACTACCCCGTAAAAGTCACCGAAGATAATGTCTATCGACTGTACAAAATGGCTACTAGGATTACTAGATTTATCAATGCTCAAATAGCTATTGCTTTTGCCTATATAGTTTATTCAACAATACATACTGCACTGAATAATCAAGATGGCCTATCTCCATATTTCCTAGTCATTTTTTTACTTAGTAATTTTGCGCTGGTGTTTTTTCTATTTTTCAAAACATCGAAGAAATAAATCCTTTTCCGCGTGAGGCTGTTACGAAATGAATAATTTCATTTAGGGGCTAGAGATATAATTATTGCGAGATCAATATGTATTATTTAAAACCACGGAGTGGTGAAAGCTTATAGCATTGGGTGTCAACCCAATGTATAAAGATTCAGAAAATCCATTTGGCGCGATTTTTCTTTTTGAAAATCGTGACAAATGACCTTTCCTGATACATCTTCGACTTTCGTAACAGCCTCGCGTGAAGGATCGTAAGGGCTCCGAATCATCTTGACTGGAGCAAAGCGGAAGGAGGAGATGATGAAGGAGGTGCTTGCTTTCCTTTTTCGGAAAGCAAGTACGGGAGCGACAGCGCACCCCTGCAGAGCCTGACAGTGGCCGATACCTTTTCCGTAGAGGTCAGTGGCACGCCCAAAAAATCACAATCCAATAATCCAAGGAAAGAACATGATCATCAATAAAAATATCACTTGAATGATGACAAATGGGATGATGCCTTTGTAAAGGTGGTTTGTTGTCACTTCTGGGGGAGCTACTCCTTTGAGGTAAAATAAAGAAAACCCAAATGGTGGAGTCAGAAATGAAGTCTGTAGATTCAAAGCTATCAACACACCAATCCAAATCAAATTAATATCAAAGGCAATAAAGATAGGTGCTACTACTGGTACAATGATAAATATGATTTCGATAAAGTCAATGAAAAATCCTGCCACAAAAATAATCAGCATGACTAGAACGAGGAATGCCGTAGCAGAAAAATCAGACTGTGTGATGAGTTCTACCAAAAAATGATCTCCACCTAGTTGTCGAAATACAAATGAAAAAGTAGTCGCCCCCAGCAGTATCAGAAAGACCATGCAAGTAAGATGGGTAGTTTCTTCCATAACTTTTTTGCATACGGTCCATGACAATTTGCCTTGTGCTATCGTCAATAGGCTTGCCCCAAATGCACCTACTGCTGCTGCCTCTGTAGGTGATGCTATTCCAAAAAATATACTGCCCAATACGAGGACAATCAAAAGTAAAGGCATAACAAATGCGATCACAACTTTTTTAAATACTCCATTTTGCCAAAAAGCATCTAGCTCTGCCTGTGCCACAGGAGGTGCCATCTCTGGCTTGAGTTGCGCTATCACGAGCACATATATTATATAACATAAAACAAGGAGAACACCTGGTATAAAAGCCGCTCTGAATAATTGGCCTACGGATACATTGAGTACCGAGCCTAAAAGTACTAGCACGATCGAAGGAGGGATGATTTGACCTAGGGTTCCTGATGCAGCGATGGTTCCCGTGGCCAAGGTTGGAGAATATCCTCTACGCAACATTGTCGGCAAACTGATCAAACCCATGGTTATCACAGTCGCCCCTACTATTCCTGTAGATGCAGCTAGAAGAGCTCCTACCAAGATTACTGAAACGGCTAGTCCACCTCTAATCTTTCCAAAAAGCAAACCCATGGTGTCTAGCATACTTTCTGCAAGTCCTGATTTTTCTAACATTATCCCCATGAAAATAAACAGCGGCACTGCGAGCAAAACGTAATTGCTCATTGTCCCCATTATACGTTGTGGGAGAGCCGGATAATAGACTGGGTTTACAAACATCAGTAGGTAGATCAATGAAACACCTCCTAGTGTGAAAGACACTGGATATCCATATAATATCAATAACAAAATACTAATAAACAATATGAGCGCTAAGATCTCCATTACTCCTCTTCTTCTTTAGATGTGCTCAATATCTGCCAAGACTCTAGACAATTACTCACCGCTTGTAGACCTAGCAGGACAAATCCTATCACAATACAAAACTTAATGATAAAACGGTATGGTAAGCCTCCGGGATCTGGTGAGCCCTCTCCTATTTGGTATGAAGCCCAGGCGTAGTCAAAGGCATATATCACTATAAAGATACTCCAGGGCAGCAAAAAAAGTAAGTTGCCAATTATGTTTGTACGTGCTTTCTCGCGCTTTGACATCTGACTATAGAACAAATCTACGCGTACATGACGATCCATTTGAAATGTATAAGCTGCTCCGAATAAAAAAAGAATAGAAAAAAGATGCCACTCCAATTCCATGATCCAGGGCGTGGACTGCTTAAAGAAATATCGCATGAGTATATCATACAACACCACTATCACCAAAAGACCAGAAAACCAAGACGCAAAGACGCCTATTCTCCTATTTAGTGAATTGATCGTATGAATAATGGTTTGCAAAAATTGTTTCCTTTTATACCATTTGCATTTGAAGATGTAACTGGTATTAGTTCAATTGCTTAAAACAAAAAAGCGCATCCCGATTTTCGGAGTGCGCTTCAAGGTATATAATATATCTATCTTTTTAGAGTGCCATGCTATTACTTATTAAAGTAAGAACCATCGTTTGTGCCACCCGCTTGTACATTTTCTAATCTCTTCTTGAACTCTCCTGAAGTTTCAAAATCATTCGTTCTTGCAAAGATTTCCTTAAGTGCTATCAAAGTATTCACATCGTTCGCATTTAGTTTTTCTGCCTTTTTAAAGTATGGTAAAGCAGTATTAAACAAACCTTCAGATTCGCTTTTTAGCATGTCGTACTTTTTAGTTTCACTGATAGGCAAATCTCCCATTCTCTTAGTTACTTCGGCCGCCTTATTAAAGTAAAGTGATCCTAAAGAATACTGAACATCAAATAGATTAGGATCAATCGCAGCTGCTTGCTCGTAGTAAGACTTTGAATCATCAAAATACTCTGTTGCCTTAGCATCACCATTTGAAAATGCTTCTTGGTGTAAGTTCATATAAACGTTTCCTAAAGCGGAGTATACAGATGGATTATCTGGTGACGCCTCAATAGCTTGCTTTAACTTTACAGTTAACTCATCATATTTTTCTTCGTTGATCAAATAATTGATTTGAGCAAAAAGGATTTCTTGAGAATCTGGATGCTTTGCTAAGCCTTGTTCCAAAATAGAAAAAGCGGCTGCATCCTGCTTTTCAGCTGCAATATTGTAACCATAAGAGTATATTCTCGCATCATCGTAATTATCAGCTCTTAGCTCTGCAAACAATTTGTCCGCTTCATCCAATTTTTTAATCTCCATGGCACAATAAGCCGTAACAAACTTATGGTCCTTGTATTCCTCTGGATTGTCTAGTGTAATTTTTATTCCATTTTCTTGCTGGATAGCTCTTACTTCATCCATCGCCTTCAATGCCTTATATGCATTATCATAATCTCTAGCAGGGATTAGAATATTACTTACATTGCTCAGCTGATTAGCCGTCTCTTGAAGACCTTTCGCTGCTTCTTTCTTTTCAAATTTCTTTTGAGCTAACTGCATTGCATTTTTGAATGCATTAAAAGCATCAATAGAAGCTGTTGGGTTAGTCAACTTGGCAGTTGGATCCAATATCACTGCATTGATATCTTTGTTAGCTTGGTCATTATAAATCTTACCAGCTTCTAACCATGTTTTAGCGTCCTTATTAGTCTCTTCACTTTCTGTAGCTAGCGTAATCATATCTAAAGCCACTTGCAGTTTATCAGCATTCTCTGCAGGGTTTACGTTATATTGACCGCGTGCTTGAATAGCCTTCTTCAAAGCTTTGCTTGGCTCTATTTGAGCATAAAAATTAAAAGCTATAGCAAAAATTGCCAATACTGTTAATAATGTCTTTTTCATCTTTTTAAATTGTTTGATTCTATTCATTAAGTAAATAAACGTTATTTAATACAAAAATAATATTTAATACTAAGACGAATGTGAAAACTGCATTTTTGTTGGCAAAAAGCTAAAATTTTCGTTGCAAAATGTTAAAACCAGCGGCTCGATTTCCTTCTTCTAGTAGATTTTATACCTAATGCACCTAATAAACCTCTTGTCAATTCTCTAGTAGCAGTCCTTCCAATTTGGTTAGCGACCTTCGTAAATGTACTTTGACGTCTGCTAGAAGACCTAGAAGAACTGGTCGTAGACTTCTCAGCCTTTGCTCGTTCTTTCTCCAGTTCAGCTTGATTTTCCTCTTTTTGTGCTTCTTCTATTTTCCCTTTCAGTACTTCATAGGCACTCTCTCTATCAATTTCTTCATTATACTTATCTATGATTTCAGAGGCGTCTAAAACGGCTTGAATTTCTGCTTTTGTTAATACATCCATTCTAGATTGCGGTGCTCTCAATAGGCAGTGAACTAATGGCGTAGGAATACCTTTTTCGTTCAAGACCGTCACAAATGCCTCACCTATACCTAATGAAGTTAACAACTCCTCTGTGTCATAGTAGTCACTTATAGGGTAGTTTTGAGCTGCTAATTTAATCGCTTTTCTATCCTTGGCTGTAAAGGCTCTCAAGGCATGTTGTACTTTCATACCTAATTGTCCAAGCACCTCATCAGGAATATCATCTGGGTTTTGTGTTACGAAGAACAATCCAACTCCTTTGGAACGAATCAATTTTACAATTGCTTCCAATTGGTCTCTCAAAGCATCCGAAGCCTCGTTAAACACAAGGTGCGCCTCGTCTATAAACATGACCAAACGGGGCTTGTCAGCATCCCCTTGCTCGGGTAAAGTAGCATATATCTCTGCTAACATTTGCAACATGAATGTAGAAAACAACTTGGGCTTATCCTGTATATCTGTAAGCCTTACTACAGAAATCATTCCTTTGCCATCCTTATCTTTTCTTACTAAGTCTTCGATTTCAAAAGAAGTCTCTCCAAAAAATTTGTCTGCTCCTTGTTGTTCTAACTCAATAATTTTTCTAGTAATCGTTCCTACAGAGGCAGAAGAAATTTTACCATATTCCGCTTCAAACTTATCCTTACCAGCGCCCTTTACAAATTTTAATGTCTCCTTTATATCCTTGAGGTCCAACAAGGGAAGTTTTTCATCATCACAGTACTTAAAAATCACCGAAATAATTCCAGACTGCGTATCATTTAGATCCAATATCTTAGAAAACAAAACGGGACCAAACTCAGACACCGTCGCTCTCAATCTAGCTCCTTTCTCACCGGATAATGTCAAGAATTCTACTGGGCTATTTCCTGCTTCAAATGGGATGCCTATCTTTTCATGTCTCTCATCTATCTTCGGATGTCCATCACTCGCTGCTGCTACACCACTCAAATCTCCCTTGATATCCATCATCAATACAGGTACTCCTTGAGCAGATAATTGCTCTGCAATGATTTGCAAAGTCTTAGTCTTTCCAGATCCAGTTGCACCCGCTATTAGACCATGACGATTCATCGTTTTTAATGGCAAGTTGACTAAGCTATTTGTCTGACATTCTCCATCCAACATAGCTCCACCTAAGGTAAAGAATGGCCCCTCAAATGTGTAGCCTGCTGCGATTTCTGATATAAATTTTTCTTTCGACATTTTGTTTTTTATTTAAATTGACTTTCTTATTAACTCAAGTTTCGGTAGTAAAATATTGATATAAAAAACAAACAATATTTACTGTAAGAATTTGAATTTCACTTAATTAGTAGACTTAAAATATTAATTAAGCCCTATTTTTTGGACAAAAAAACTAGAATAAGTCACTATTTATAATGATTTTATTACCCTACTACTACTTTGATATGAATACTCATTCTTTGAAAAAATCGCAAACAAAAAACGGTAAGAGACCTGACTATCCATCTCAATTAAAATTCCACTTTTCGTTTCTTATTCTATACCTATTTTCATTCACAGACCAAGCTTTTTTATCCACGTAGGATTCCAGTCTTGCTTCTTCCTTAGTCGAGAGCATTCCTTGGAAAAAATCCAGCCCTGTGCGTCGTTCGACTTCATCTATAGAAACCATGCAATCAAGCAAATGTTTGTCTGAAGCTTCGTTATTCATGATGAAGCCTACCGCTCTAGGTGTATTCCCTTCCGTCATCAAAACTTTAAAATAAGCAGCTGGTACGGCTACCTTATTGTCACCTATATAGTCTTTGGGTTCTTCAGATAAGATTGGACCTGTCACAATATTAATCACATCAAAATCCCTAACCCAGTCCCTGGTTTGCTCTTCCAGTTCTCGCCAAATTCCTCCATTAAAATTATGTACTTGTGGACTCATATTACTCATAAAGAAAGTCTCAGACATCGCTGTCTTATCAAAATTCATATCTCCTGCTGGTGCCATGTGCCCTCTATCATATCCAGACCCTCTGTAGTCTGCCAAGTCTGCAGACTTTGAACTCACAAGAGGATCAGGTCTGAAATCGTCTTTTCGAGATACGTATGGTCCATTCATGACCTCTTCCGTCAAGCGATATGCTACCCATTCGGCTTGCTCGTATTTTTCTAGATAAGACAAACTGTAAAAACTGTGATGTACGAGCTCCCCGTTTACCGTGGGCAAATTAGACATACGCGTATTTACTTCTATAGGGTCGTTTGTATTTGTATTGGGCGGTTCAAAAACTTCCACATCTAGCACCCTAAACACTATGTACAAAACACCGATCAGCACTGCAAAAATACCTCCTCTTGCCACGATGCCACCTGAGTTACTCGACTGATGATGAT